>CANBTK010000397.1 GCA_947372365.1 Flavipsychrobacter stenotrophus
GAGATGGACCGTATGCGCAAGATGATTGCAGAGCATATGGTACGCAGCAAATCAACATCGCCACACGTAACCAGCTTTACCGAAGCTGACGTAACCAACATAGTAAAATGGCGCGACAGGGTGAAGGTGCCTTTCGAAAAGAAATATGGAGAGAAGATAACCTTTACGCCTATATTCATTGAAGCTATTGTTAGCTGCATCCGTAAATACCCTATGATTAATGTGAGCGTTGATGGCGACCGCATAATAGTGAAGAAGGATATTAACGTTGGTATGGCAACAGCATTGCCAAGCGGCAACCTTATAGTGCCTGTAATAAAGAATGCAGATACTAAAAACCTGCTGGGCCTTAGCAAAGACGTTAATGCGCTGGCTAATGCAGCCCGTGGCAATAAGCTTAAAGTTGACGATACCCAGGGCGGCACATTCACCGTTACTAACGTAGGTACATTTGGCAGCCTTATGGGCACACCTATTATCAACCAGCCACAGGTAGCTATACTTGCGGTAGGGGCTATTAAGAAGAGGCCTATGGTGCTTGAAACCAAGGACGGTGATGTAATTGCTATCCGCCACATGATGTACTTATCGCTGAGCTATGACCACCGTGTTGTTGATGGTTCATTAGGTGCCAGCTTCCTTACTGCTATCGCAGATGCGCTGGAAGCATTTGATGTGCACAGGGCATTTTAACGCTTATTGATTCTACCAGAATATTGACGAAAGCCGCCACCAAAATGGCGGCTTTTCTATTGCTTGCCAGCTAGGTAACCTATTGCTGTTTTTTTAGCCATTTTTTAGCAAAAAATGAATGCAATAGGGGTGTGTACATGTATTTAAGCCTACAACGTTGCCAGCGGCAGTTTTTAATCAAAAAAAGGGCGTTTTTACGGTGTTTTACGGTGCAAAAGTTAAGCCGCGTGTAGAGGGCGGCGAGGTGAGTTTTTTTTTGCGTTCATACGCCTACTTTTTGAATTTTTCAAAAATAAAACTCCATAAATTTGTTAATGGCGATTAAACGATAAGTGAAAAAAATGGTATCTTTACTTTGTGCTGGGAATTATGGTTTTTGTGGTGCGGATTTTTAACTTGACATGCGCTGAAAACAGCTACAGTAAAGGGTTTCGGTAGTTCATGGTGTAATAAAGCTATTCAATAAAAAGACAAAGTTTAAAATGGTTTGCATCCTCAGTGGCGTAATTTGATGAGGGGATTGCCAGTGCAAAAAAGGAGCCGAAAACTTGAATGCCCAATCTGTAATCTATATCGAAATAACAATAGCATTTTAATTTTTTTTTTCAACAAAATGTTAGCAATTTTACCCTCCCAATAAGGAATGTGTTACAGTAGTGCGAAATGTTGGGAAATAGGGTAAAAAAGAAAGAGCATCTCCAAAAAAATACCTTAAATTGTATGGCAATTCATTTGACTGAAATTTTAACTCATTTCGGATCAAAAAATTGTCGGCAAAAAGGTTAGGGTTATAAGATTACAATAAACAGTTTGCGTACCTATATAAATATGAATAAAGACATTTTTAATAATCACCCTAACACGTCAACTAATGCCGAGCAGCTTTGGGAACAATGCCTCGCTATTATTAAGGACAACGTTAACTGGCGTACTTACCAAACCTGGTTTGAGCCCATCAAAGCCGTTAGCCTTAATGATAACATAGTTACGCTGCAAGTGCCCAGCCAATTCTTTTATGAGTGGCTGGAAGAGCATTATGTCGAGTTGTTGGGAAAAACTATTAAACGGGTGCTGGGCAAACCTGCCCGCCTCGAGTACCGCATACTAATGGAAGGTAGCGCAACGCAGCGTAACCCTGCCTCGGTTAATATGCCTGGCAGTACGCATACCAGGCCACCAAAAGAAAATAATTATGTTGACATGCCGCTGAAGTGGGATGACCCGTTCAACATAAAAACACCCTACGCAATTCCCGGGCTTAAGCGCACACAGATAGACCCACAACTTAACGCCAACTATACTTTTGATAACTATGTGGAAGGCGACTGTAACAGGGTAGCCCGTTCTGCAGGCATACATGTGGCACAAAAGCCGGGCGCAACATCATTTAACCCACTGGTAGTATTTGGTGGGGTAGGCTGGGGTAAAACCCACCTTGCGCAGGCTATAGGGAATGAAGTGCGCAGGCTGCACCCTAATAAGTCAGTACTGTACGTTAGTGCCGAAAAATTCATTAACCAGTTCATAGACCACGCCAAGAACAACGAGATAAACGATTTCATACACTTCTACCAGCTCATAGATGTGCTGATAATGGATGACATACATTTATTCGTTTCTGCAGCCAAAACGCAGGATGTGTTCTTTGCAATATTCAACCACCTGCACCAGAGTGGCAAGCAGATAGTGCTTACCAGCGATACTGCGCCCAGGGATATGGAAGGCATGCAGGAGCGCTTACTGAGCCGTTTCCGCTGGGGTTTGAACGCAGATATACAAGCGCCTGATTTTGAGACAAGGCAGGCTATTTTGCGCGTTAAAATGCGCCAGGAAGGCCTTGAGATACCAGATGAGGTGGTTAAGTACATGGCATACAATGTACAGACCAACGTACGTGAGCTGGAAGGTGCTTTGATAGCCCTGTTTGCGCAGGCTACACTGAACAAGAAGGAAATAGACATGGACCTTGCCAAGCGTGTGATGAAGAACTTTGTGAAGACCGCAGCCCGCGAGATGACCATTGAAAACATACAGAAACTGGTTTGCGAATATTACCACGTCCCTTACGAAAGGCTGCTTACCAAAACGCGCAAGCGCGAAGTAGTACTGGCCCGCCAGATAACCATGTACTTTGCTAAGAAATTTACCAAGCAGTCATTAAAGACAATTGGCGACCATTTTGGGGGCTTTGACCACACCACGGTAATACATAGCTGCCAGACGGTTGAAAACCTGATGGATACCGATTCGGAGTACAAAGAGAACCTGATGGAAATACTGCAGAAGGTACAGTTAGCCAGCATTTAATTTTGATATTTTGGCTGTATGTTTACAGCCCAGGGCATATGTAGTTCTTAAGAAATCATGGAGTAAAAAAATATAGGAAAAAATCGAAAAAACTATTTTGTTTTGTCGGTAAAACCCATATCTTTGCACTCCCTTAGAAAAAGAAAAGAGGCTATATTAGCAAGGTGAGGTGGGAGAGAGGCCGAATCCACTAGTTTGCTAAACTGGCGTACATCGTTAAGATGTACCGAGGGTTCGAATCCCTCCTTCACCGCTGAATAAGGTTAAAAATCGGCAGTTAACGGCAACGTTAGCGCACAGTACCCGGGGAGTAGCGCAGGCCGGTAGCGCACCTGGTTTGGGACCAGGGGGTCGCAGGTTCGAATCCTGTCTCCCCGACACAAAAAAGAAAGCTTCACAGAAATGTGAGGCTTTTTTGTTTTAGGCTGCTGTCTAGTCCTGATTTTGGTTCAAGTGTATCAAGTTCAAAAGTTGGGGGATTTGATGAATTAGGCATAGATAGAACACAAGTTTAGGATTAGTGCTTGCTATCCAGAAATTGCACCAGTCGGCTTAGCCACAGGATAAAAACAAAAAAAGCCTCACATTTCTGTGAAGCTTTCTTTTTGTGTCGGGGAGACAGGATTCGAACCTGCGACCCCCTGGTCACAAACCAGGTGCGCTACCGGCCTGCGCTACTCCCCGGGTACTATGCGCTAACGTTGCCGTTAACTGCCGATTTTTAA
>CANBTK010000398.1 GCA_947372365.1 Flavipsychrobacter stenotrophus
ATTCTATAAAGAGGACCTTCATGTACAAAGTACGCGACCCAAACTCGTCCCATTGCGGGTGTATGTAATAATTGTAAACAGTATTGGAGAATTCAAACTCGCTATGCTCCAACCCAAAAAAGGGAGACTGCTCGTCCTCTTCGGCAATATACAGGTGCCGCCAATTAAAAAATGGTTCTATTTCGTGCATTACAGCTTATAAAAATGGCGCCTGAGCCGGTTGGCAAAGGCGCTAATACGGTTATCTAATGATTTCAAGAATAATGGCAGCCAGGCACGTAAACTACTCTTGCCGGCTATGGTGCTACCGGGCAATAACGGTTTACTGGCTCCAACTTATTACTTAGCGAACTTCGCCCGCCAATCGTTCATGCCGCCAACAACGTTGACCACATTGGTAAAACCTGCATGCTCCAGGGCCACGCAAGCCTGCATGCTACGCATACCAGCCTTGCAATGCAATATTACTTCTTGTTCCTTCAGTTCGTCTATGCTTTCCAGCTGCATGCCCATTATCTGGCCAAGCGGCAGCAGTTTTGCGCCGATATTAAATTCAGCGTACTCAGCTGGTTCGCGCACATCAATAATATTCAGGGCTTCGCCGCTGTCCATCCTTGCTTTAAGTTCTTCTACTGTTATGTTTTTCATGCTCTGTTACAGTTTAATCAGTTTTTGGGGCGCAGCAGTTACGCCGTCTATGGTAATATTTACAAAATACATTCCCGCAGGCAATGTACTGATGCTTATTGTATTGTTGCTGGCTACATTCCCTGCCATTAATACCTGCCCCTGTACATTGGTGAGGCGGTACCTGGCAACTTCGTCGCCCGGAAAGTAAAACGTAAGTTCATCCCGGGCTGGGTTAGGGCTTATGCCCCATGCGCTTTTAACTGGCGCTATGGTTTCATTTACGTGGCTGGATACTATG
Source organism: Flavipsychrobacter stenotrophus (assembly GCA_947372365.1). Taxonomy (GTDB): domain Bacteria; phylum Bacteroidota; class Bacteroidia; order Chitinophagales; family Chitinophagaceae; genus Flavipsychrobacter; species Flavipsychrobacter stenotropha_D. Next base: position 929 of record CANBTK010000398.1, read on the forward strand.
CCCTGCCCCAGCAAAGGCCGCATCATAATAGCGCCCTGAATAGACGATGGCGACCATGCCGAAAGCACATTGTAATATGCATGGTTACCGCCCAGCCTGTTGATATCAAGCCCGAAATAAAGGCTGTCATCGCCGCTTTCGGCAGGCATAAACACACCTGCATAGAAAGTACCCGTAGGCAGTGGGAGCGGGGTATCAAATTTATAAATCCAGAAGTGGTTAATAGTATCGGCATAGCCGGGGTCGCAGTTATACTGCTGGTAAAGCAGGTTGTCTATTGATGCGCCGTTAATGCCCGCAAGCGATGAATAAATCTGGATATCAAATGTTTTATAAGCAGAAGAAGGCACCTGCCTGCCAAAGTAAATAGCCATGCCCTGCATGGTATCGGGCGTGTTCAGGTGGTATTCTATCGAGATTTTGCCCGGCAAAGTAGGCAGCAATGTAATATAGTAGCTCTGCTCCGCTGTGCCATCGTCATAGGCCAGGTAGTTATCAAAAACCTGCTTTTTAACAATAGTATCGTTGTCCTTCGTGCCTGTGCCTGATGTCGATTCTATGTAAAACTTATTCTCAAAAACCACCTTCTGGTGTGGGGATGATGGCGTTACGGTAGTAGTATAGGCATTGTTGCTTAGCTGCTCTATGCTATAGCCGGGCAACGTAGTGGTATTGGTTGACAGCGCCTGCAGCACAGTGCCAGACCCTATATCGGTAGCCGAAAAGTTGTAGGTAATGGGTTGTGTGTTAGTGTTGTTATGTATGCTATCGGTATAGTGCGATGCCCTTTCGCCGGCCGGGTATACATAAAACTGCCGGTAAGGCATTGACGTATAATCGTTCAGCATAAACGTCGGGTCGCTGGAATAGGCTATGTCATTAACCAGGGTATCGTTCATATTCCTGTGCGCATCAAAACGCACATAGTCCAGGTTCCAGATAGCATCGGAATAATTGAGCGCGGCTATATTTACAAAACGGAACTGGAAGTTATTATAAAAATAAAGCGTGTCGGTAATGGGTATCATTACCTGCGTAAATGGCCGCACAGTTGTACCCGGCGTTTTCCATGTTTTCACATAGTTGCCATACCTGTCGCGCAGGAAAAGGTAGAACGAATCGGCGGTAAGCGGGTAAAAGCCATTGCCCTGTGGCTGGTAGAAAAAACTGATGTACAAACTGTCGGCAGGCGTAAAGCTACTCAGGTCAATAGGCTGCGAAGTAAGGCTATCAGCAAAGTTAAAGCCGAGGTTGGCATACGGGTTCCAGGGCAAGCCCTTTTCGTTCAGGGCATCGAATGTGGCTACTCCCCTGCTTATGGGGCTTACACACATGGTATTATTAATGTAAACCTGGTTTTCAACCCACCGGCTATGGTCGGGGTATAATTCGTAAGAAGTAAAATCTTCAAAGAAAGGCAGGGCTATAGATGTCTTTTTCTGCACTGGCTGTGCAGGTGCATTGTGGCGTAGCAGTGCCGGGTTGCACACAAGCGGCCCCTTATGCTCTTGCGCACCACCTGAAACAGCATGTACTAGCTGGAATAAAACAACGGCAAATATTAAGGATATTTTATTTTTCACTGATCTTCGTCAGGGTTTTTTTTTGAGTTAACGTCGCCGGGTGCTACATTATTGCCTTTGTCGCTGCCATAGTCGCCATCTTCGGGGTGCTGTTTGATAGATAAGCTGATATCCGCCCCCATCTTTATCTTATTGTGCTCGCCCTTTTCGTTAAAAGGCTTAGGCACCTGCGCAATAATATATGCCGACGGGGTATCCGAAATTTCGCCACTGCCCATATCGGTATAAGTGATAGGCAGCAGGTTGTACTGGTTAATAAGTGCCATCGCTTCGTCAACCGTCATATGCGTAACGTCAGGTACATCAAACTCCGTATTGCCCAGGCCATTGCCTATTACCAGCGATATTTTGCTGCCCTGCGGTATCATTTCGCCTGGCTTTATAGGCTGGCCTTTATACAGCTGCTCCTTAATAGCGCCACGGGCTATATCAGGTACATAGGTAGTGTCGCCAACAAACATTTTATTATTCTTCAGCAGCATTTCGGCACTGCGGTAAGAAAGGCTTATCAGGTTAGGCATTGGCACCCTTAGCGGCGTAACGCTATTCACGGTAATCATAACGATACGGCCCGTTTTAACGATTGACCCGGTATCCGGCACCTGTTTCAGCACTACAGTTGGCTTGGAATTAGGGTCGTAAGTAGAATCAATCTGCACCTCAAAATGCATGTTGTGCAGTTTGGCTGTTGCGGCTTCCATAGTCAGCCCCCTCAGGTTAGGTATCGTCACCGATTCGCCATGGTGGGTAAGCCAACTCAGCATAAGGAAGAAGGCAATATACATGAACATGAATATCGCCGCCGCCATCAATGCATTGAACCAAAATGACCGTTTAATTTTATCCTGCATAAATAACTAAGCGTGGTTTTTTAAGCAATCTTCCAGCAATTCCCCATAAAAATCAGATAGCAACCTGCCCGATGCCCTCACCTGCTGTGGCACAATGCTGTTTTCGCTCTGGCCGGGCATAGTATTAACCTCAAGGAAAAATAATTTATTGCTGCTGCGTTCCAGTATAAAATCCATCCTCACTACCCCACGGCAGTTAAGGTGGCGGTAAATATACATAGCTTTTGTTTCAAGCTGTTCCCTTATGTTATCGCCTATTTCGGCAGGTGTTATTTCGTTAGTAACGCCCGGCGTGTATTTAGCCTCGTAATCAAAAAACTCGTTCTGGCTTATAATTTCGGTAGCAGGCAGGGGGTA
>CANBTK010000399.1 GCA_947372365.1 Flavipsychrobacter stenotrophus
GATGGCAAGAACCCTGAGCCATATAACAACATTGGCTTTGCCTATTACAAGCTGGGCGATTGCAAAAAAGCCATTGTAAACTACGATAAAGCTACTGAGCTTGGCGGTAAAGAATATGTGCCCCACAACCTGTACAGGGACGAAGCTGCTAAAAAGTGCAAAGGAAAATAGTAGCCGGGTGTTAATATTTTAAATTAGTTGTATTTCCATCCTTTAAGGAAAAACTTATCTTCGCCCTACAATAATTAAGTATGGCGTTAATCAAATCTATTTCCGGTATTAGGGGTACAATTGGTGGCCAGCCCGGCAAGGGCCTGACCCCAATTGATGTGGTGAAATTTACTACTGCGTATGGTGCCTGGGTAGCACAGCAGGGCACCAACAAAAAAATAATTATTGGCAGGGATGGCCGCATATCTGGCGGCATGGTGCGCAACCTGGTGGTGGCTACGCTGCAGGGCATAGGCTGCGATGTGGTGGACCTTGGGCTGAGCACCACGCCCACAGTGGAAATGGCTGTAAAGATGGAAGGCGCTGGCGGCGGCATTATACTCACAGCCAGCCACAACCCCAAAGAATGGAATGCCTTAAAATTGCTGAACCACAATGGCGAATTCCTGAACGCTGCCGAAGGGCAATGGATACTGGACTATGCCGAAAAAGGGGAGCATGATTACGCATCAATAAACGATGTAGGCACCCTGGTGAACGATGATACCTATATTGCCAAACATATTGATGCTATACTGGCACACCCACTGGTGGAGGTAGCTGCAATAGCTAAGATGAATTATAAGGTAGTGCTTGATTCGGTGAACTCTACCGGGTCATTATCGGTGCCACCACTGCTCAGGGCACTGGGCGTAAATGATATTATTGTTATTAATGAGGAGGTTACGGGCCATTTTGCCCACAACCCCGAGCCACTACCTGAAAACCTGGTAGGCTTGTGCAGCGCCGTTAAAGATAATAGTGCAACCGTAGGCATAGCCGTGGACCCTGATGTGGACAGGCTTTGTTTCGTGTGCGAAGATGGCAGCCTGTTTGGTGAGGAGTACACACTGGTAGCTATTGCCGACTATATGCTTTCGCACAGGAAGGGCAACACGGTTTCCAACCTGTCATCAACCCGCGCACTGCGCGACGTTACCGAAAAGCACGGTGGCCAATATTCGCCAAGCGCAGTAGGCGAGGTGAATGTGGTAAAGAAAATGAAAGAAGTGAATGCGGTGATAGGCGGTGAAGGCAATGGCGGCGTTATAGTACCTGAGCTGCACTATGGCAGGGATGCGCTGATAGGCATAGCCTTGTTCCTTACGCACCTGGCTAAAACCGGCTTGTCGGTTCGTGCGCTGCGCGATACTTACCCCAACTACTTTATATCAAAGAACAAAATAGAACTGCCTGAAGAAGTGAACGTAAAGGCAATATTTGAGGAAATAAAGAAGAAATATGCCGCCCAGCCTATCAATACCGAAGATGGCCTGCGCATTGATTTTGATGCGAGCTGGGTACACCTCCGTACCTCAAACACAGAGCCTATTATCCGCGTCTATTCCGAAAGTGCAACTGAGGCAACAGCCAATGAGCTGGCCCACAAAATAATGGCAGATATTAAAGCGTTGATGTAAGCCAGGGCTTTAGGTTTATTAGGAAAATGGGCTGCTTCGTTTTTGAGGCAGCCCATTTTTTATTGGTTTTTTACAATTGTGCTATTCCCGCAACAGCTGCCCACTATAACACGGTGTTGCCATGTAGGTTACCCTGTACAAATACAGCCCTTTGGGGTAGCCTGTTAATTGAACGGATTCGCTATAGGGTTGCGTGAATAGTTTTTCGCCCATGGCGTTATATACTTCTATAGTGTAGCTGCTTTCGTAGGGTAGCGCCTGGAAGGTAAAGGAGCCATTGTAAGATGGGTTAGGGAAAACACTGAGTGATTCTGGCTTTGTCGGGATTGGTACACCGCCATCGTATCGGTCGTGCTCTATCTTTATTGAGTCAATTATCCAGCCTGCCAGTGAGTCAACTGTACTATCGCTTACGAACCTGAAACGCAAGTAAATAAGGGGTACGTGCAAATCGCAGCCAGTGCTGGTAGTTCTGACCACGGGTAAACCCCAGAAAAACTGTACCCTGGAATATATAGTGCCAGCAGATGTGCCTGTAAATGCCGGCTCGCCAGTAAGGAGCGTATCGGTTGATGCATACAAGCCCGAGGTTAAGACGCCCAGCGAGTGCGTGCCGTCGGCATTGCATGCGCCTTTTACGTTTTGCCACGTAGCCCCGCTATCTAAAGAAAATTCTACAATGCCACCGGCACGGGTGCTATCGGTTTGGTATTTGTGCCAGAAATCTACTATCGGGTTGAGGTGGCTGTTATCTACTTTTAGTATAAACCAGTTATTGGCATTAACCGGGTATTGGTTCACCTTGTCAGTCATAATGCCATTGGTGCCAAAAGTATCGGTGGCGAAAAACGCTTTGTGTGTTAGGCCCGCCTGCCATAAAGGCGATGCCGCAGTGTCGGGGATAATGAGTGGGCTGAGGCTGCCGCTGAATGCAACGGTCGACGAGTCCAAGGGGGAGCCATCAAATATAAACTGGCCATTACAGAAGTTGGGCATTGCTATAGTAAGCAAAATGCCGAAGATGATTTTGTTCATAGGAAAGGGTTTTGTGTAAAGTTAAAAATGTTTTATGTAATAAAAAAGAGCATTGTTGGCTATTTGCCTTACTGCCCCGGCGGCGGGACAAGGCAAAAAAATATGCCACACTACAAAAGCAGTGTGGCATACTCATAACTCAAACAAAATTTATTGCCCTGTTTTTTTACTGGTGTTCATTCATTCCTTCAAGGGTTTCGAGGCTGTAATAATACCTGCCCTGGTAACCCGGCTGGAAGCCCTGTATCTGTGCCCCGCGCGCATTAGATAACACCTTCTGCATATCAGCAATGCTGTTTACCGCAACGTCGTTTATAGCTGTAATCACAAAGCCCCTGTGCATCTGCGCCCTGGCAAGCGCACCCCTGCCAATATCTGTAACCATCACGCCGCCATTTACATTAAAGTCGTTTTTCTCTTTGTCAGAAAGTGGGCGGAAGGCAGCGCCGAATAGGGTTACAGGCACTTCCACCTTACCGAATTTCACATTAGCTGTTTGTGTGTTACCATCCCGTAAGTAAGTTACGCTCACATTGTCGCCGGGCTGGTAGCGGGCTATCTGGCCCTGCAGCTCAGGCTGGTTGCTTACCGCCTGCCCGTTTACATGGGTTATGATATCGCCCTTCTTAAGGCCTGCTGCCGCTGCGCCGCTATTGGGTACTACATTAGTCACATAAATGCCGCGCACCCTGTCAAGCCCCAGCGCTTTCAGTTGCTCCTCAGTAGCGGCATATTCAATACCCATTATTGCGCGCTGCACCGAACCGAATTTCATCATGTCGTTCGCTACTTTGCGTACTATGTTCGATGGGATAGCGTAAGAGTAGCCGGCATAAGAACCTGTAGGCGATGCAATAGCCGAGTTGATGCCCACCAGTTGCCCATCGGTATTAACCAGCGCTCCGCCGCTATTGCCGGGGTTTACTGCGGCATCGGTTTGTATAAACGATTCTATGGGCGAAGCTGACTGTTTGTTATTAATGCCCAGTGAGCGGCCTTTGGCGCTCACAATACCGGCCGTTACCGTAGCATCAAGCGATAGGGGGTAGCCC
>CANBTK010000400.1 GCA_947372365.1 Flavipsychrobacter stenotrophus
GCCTTGGTAGCTGCTTTCAGCAGGTAGTCAGGGCAATATTTTGCGTTGATGCCTACTGGCTTTATCTCAAGGCCTTCGTAAGCGTCAGTAGCATCGTATGCCGCAGCACGGTGGTTGCGCATTACGCGCATCATATGCTCTTTGTTTTCAGGGTATCTGGCGAAGGTGCCTAAAACACTGGCCATTTCAGCCGATGTTTTGTATGCAACGCCATTCATAATAGCGGTGATAGCGCCAGCTATTGCACGGCCGTCTTCGCTGTCGTAAGCAATGCCGCTCACCATAAGCATAGAGCCAAGGTTGGCATAGCCCAGGCCCAGTGTGCGGTAGTCATAGCTGAGCTGCGCAACTTCAGGCGAAGGGAACTGTGCCATAAGCACTGAAATTTCCAGTACCACTGTCCACAGGCGGGTCATGTATTCAAAGCCTTCCACATCAAACTTGCTGGTTTCTTCATTAAAGAAACGGCGCAGGTTAAGCGAAGCCAGGTTACAGGCAGTATTGTCAAGGAACATATATTCCGAGCAAGGGTTCGATGCCCTTATCTCCCCGCCTTCGGGGCAGGTATGCCATTCGTTAATAGTTGTATTGTATTGAGTACCCGGGTCAGCGCAACGCCATGCCGAATAAGCAATTTTTTCCCACAATTCTTTTGCAGGGATAGTCTTCATCACCTTGCCTGTGCTGCGGGCTGTCATATCCCAATCAGCATTGGCATCAAGGGTTTTGAAGAATGAGTTAGGTATGCGTACTGAGTTATTAGAGTTCTGGCCTGAAACGGTGCGGTAAGCTTCGCCTTCGTAGTCTGATGCGTAACCAGCAGCTATCAGCGCAGCTACTTTCTTCTCTTCTTCTACCTTCCAGTCTATGAAATTAATTACTTCAGGGTGGTCAAGGTCCAGGCATACCATTTTAGCGGCACGGCGTGTAGTGCCACCGCTTTTAATAGCACCTGCAGCGCGGTCGCCTATCTTAAGGAAGCTCATGAGGCCGCTTGATGTGCCGCCGCCGCTCAGCTTTTCGCCTTCAGCACGGATGTTGGAATAGTTGGTGCCTACGCCTGAGCCATACTTAAAGATACGGGCTTCACGCACCCAAAGGTCCATGATACCGCCTTCGTTCACCAAATCGTCATCTACGCTCAATATAAAGCAGGCGTGAGGCTGAGGGCGCTCGTAAGCATTAGTAGAGCGCTCCAGTTTGCCGGTTTTGGCATCAACATAAAAGTGGCCTTGTGGCTTGCCTTCTATGCCATAGCTGTTAAACAGGCCTGTATTGAACCACTGTGGCGAGTTTGGCGCACAGCTCTGTAATAGTATGCTATAGATAAGCTCGTCGTAAAACACCTGTGCATCATTAGCTGTTGCAAAGTAGCCGTTACGCTCCCCCCATACACGCCAGCAATCAGCCAGGCGGTGCGCTACTTGTTTTACCGATGTTTCGTGCGTAGTAGTGCCATCAGGCATGGGTACGCCCGCCTTGCGGAAATACTTTTGGGCTAATATATCGGTAGCTATCTGCGACCAGTGGCTTGGAACTTCCACATTGGTCATCTCGAAAACCTTTTCCCCCGATGGGTTACGTATCACGGAAGTACGGTAGTCGTAATCAAACATATCAAACGCAGCAACGCCGTCGCGTGTGTAATGCCTGGCAAAGGAAAGCCCCTTTGTATTAGTAGCTTTAGAACTCATGAGCAAGTGTTTTTTGGTATTAAAATTGTTGGTTTTGCGGGGGTATATTTTCTCTATTGGGACAGCTAAATTATCAAAAACAAGTAGTCTTGAACCTAAAAGAAACTCACATTGGCATCGTTAGCTGTGGATAACCGATGTAACGCAAGCCGGCCAAAGAGTATAAATTTTTAACTAATACGTAAATAAAAATTGTTCCCATTTTATCCACACAATTTACCAAAACATCCCTTATCAGCCTATTACGGAATAGTTAAAAATAGGTTGTTTAGGTTGGTAAACTGCTGCAAAACAATACAGTGGCTCATTACAGCTGTAAAAAACATACAATTTTACGCTCATGCCAAAAATGCCAGCCTACCCTAAAGCAAACTAAGCTCTTCGTATTTAAATTTTAAACCAGCCGTTGATTTGCTGGAGCTAGTGCAGCCTTGAATGGCTCTCATAAAACTTTCCTACTTTTGCCACTTGTAAGGCAGTACCGAATATTGGCTACACGTTTTCAAAAAAAGAAAAAATCAGATACAATGGAAAATAACACAACAGAAAACAGCAAAAAACTCATCCCATACCGCAAAGGGCAGGGCTGGGGCTACTGCACACCCGATAAAAAGGTGGTTATAGCCTATGTTTACGAAAGCGCAGACCCATTTTCGGAAGGGCTGGCAGCAGTAAGGATGGAAGAAAAGAGCGGGTTTATAGATATGGAAGATAACCTGGTTATAGGTTATAAGTATGATTACGCACTTCCGTTTAAAGACGGCCTGGCACCTGTGGAAAAGAAAGGCAGGTATGGCTATATTGATAAAACAGGCAAGGAAGTGATACCGTTTAAGTTCAACGATGCCGAAAATTTTATTGATGGGCTGGCTATCGTAGAAATTAAGGAAAAATGGGGCTTTATTGATAAACAGGGCGACCTGGTAATACCGGCAAAGTATGATATGGTAGCCCCATTTATAAACGGCGTAGCCTTTGTAGAAGTAAACGGCGAAGCTAAATTCATAGATAAAACCGGCAAATTTGTACCAGACCCAGAAGAAGACGTGTTTTTTGACGGCCTCACACTAGATTATTCCGAAGATGGCGAGTCAGTGGGCTTTAAAGACAAAGACGGCAAGCAGGTAGTAGAGCGCGTTTATGATGCGGCTATGGACTTCTCCGATGGCCGTGCAGCTGTATGCCTGGATGGCCAGTGGGGCTACATTGATACCCAGGGCGAACTGGTTATACCATGCATCTATGACGACTATATTGACGACTTCAGCGAAGGGCTTGTACTTGTGGAACTGAACGATGATTTCGGTTACATTGATAGGGATGGGGTGCAGTATTGGGAAGATTAGTTCCATCTGAAAATATGTAAAAAGAAAATGGGGTTCTGCAAAACGTGGAACCCCATTTTTTTGTCAAAATAAAATCTCTATTTGTCTTTAACTTTACATACATGCCCGGAAAACAACTACTGCTGTTTATATTACTACTCATCTCGTCTCGGACAGGTGCGCAGCAAAAACTTGTCGCACTGGTGGCACAGAATGGTTACTGGAAAACAATAGACACATCAGGAAGAATAATAGCAGATTCGATAAATGTATACAGTCCAAAGTATTGTGGGCCGTCCTATTACGGAAGTGAACGCTTTAGTGAAGGCATATTGAGAAGGCTCTGCTATTGGTTAGACACTACCTTTTACAGGTGTTTTATTAACTATAAAGGTGAAATACTGGCTTCGTCAGGTTTCGACATTGAAAAAAGCCACAATTTTAAAAACAGTTACGCAGTCGTCGCTGGTTCCAGACATTGGGGGGCAATTAATTCAAGAGGCAAGTTGATTGTTGACACAATATACGATTATGTGAGCGATGCTACCCGGGAAGGAGTATTTGTGGTAAGGAAGGATGAAGACATTGCTGTTGTAGACACCGGAGGCAAATTTATTGTTCCTTTCTTTTATAAAACGGCAGACGGGCTATTCCCCGAACCAGAATTTGGAGATGGGCTTTTGAGGGTAATGCGCC
>CANBTK010000401.1 GCA_947372365.1 Flavipsychrobacter stenotrophus
TGGTCGCTCCAATTAATTCCAAGCAATTACTGACCTATTTGAAATTGAATGGAATGAAACTCGGGCTACTTATAAATTTTGGTGAGCTTTTAATTAAGAATGGAATCACGAGAATTGTTAATAATTTGTAATTGGGTTGTTGTGTGTGCCTCTTAAACCTTGATTTTGCATAACGACGGGAACTGCGTCCGAGCACCTTTGCACGAAATAAAATAGCACCCCTGTTGAGTGCGCCTCTTAGATATTGATTTTGCATAACGACAGGAACTGCGTCCGAGCACCTTTGCGCGAAATTGAAGAGCACCCCTGCTGATTGCGCATCTTAAATCTTGAACGTTGCATGAAATGGGCCCTGCGTCTTAGCACCTTTGCGCGAAATTGAATATTGCCCCTGTTGAGTGCGCCTCTTAAATCTTGAATGTTGCATGAAATCAGCCTCGCGCCTTAGCGCCTTTGCGCGAAACTTTTACCAGAGACATTGTTTTTTAGCGCAAGAATAGCAGAGATGTGAAAACTTTTATAACTTTAACCTCAATCTACCATTCACGACTTTTGAATTTTGAATCAAAAACTATGAAGAAAATATTAACGTCAGTTGCTTTATTGTTAGCGCTTCAGCCTGCTTTTGCGACAGATAAGAATGATAAGGATGCGAAATCGGTTAATATTGAAATGGTTTCCGTACCCGGGGGCAAATTTGATATGGGCGAGGATAGCGCAGCTACCGACAGAAGGCCTGCTCATACTGTTATCCTTAAGGATTTCACTATTGGCAAGTATGAGGTAACAGAAGCCGTATGGATGGCGGTAATGGGCAGCAACCCGTCAACCTATACCTACTGCGATGATTGCCCGGTTACCGGCGTTAGCTTTAACGATATCCAGAAATTCCTGGAAAAACTCAACAGCATGACGGGCAAGCATTACCGCCTGCCAACAGAGGCTGAATGGGAATTTGCAGCCCGTGGCGGTGTTAAGGAACACATGCGCAAGAATAACGAAGATAAGATGGTAGGCAACAGGCACAGTGGCCGTGTGGTACTGCAGTATGTAGCCTGGTTTGAGCGCAACGCCAAAGACCATGTGCACCCCGTAGGCAAGAAAGACCCCAACCAATTGGGTATTTGTGATATGACCGGCAATGTGGAAGAGTGGTGCAACGACTGGTACAGCAAAGACTACTTCAGCAAAAGGGACGTTACTAACCCACAGGGCGCTAATGGCGGCATTTCAAAAGTGGTGCGTGGTGGCTCATGGAGAAGCGAAGCCAACGAAGTATCGGTAACGCGCCGTGCGGCTTACCTACCCGATGAAAAAAGCATTTCACTGGGTTTCAGGCTGGCTGAATAGTATTTTACAGCGGATTTACTTTTAAAAAAATATTTACTGATAATCCCGCGCATGCGGGATTATTCATTTTAAAACACCCTTAGTTGACCGGCCTGCCCGCCGGGAAGTTGACAAATTATGGAGCAGGATTCACGGGTTAAAAAGACAATGGACGAACTGGGCCGCAAAAGCGCGGCCGAGATGCAGGCAGCGGATAAGCACAATATTATAGTGATACTGGACGATGTGCGCAGCATGCACAATGTGGGCTCGGTTTTTCGCACCTGCGATGGGTTTGCCGTGCAGGCGCTTTACCTTTGCGGCTATACGCCGCAGCCACCGCACCGCGATATACATAAAACGGCCCTGGGCGCTACCGATAGCGTTGCCTGGAAGCATTTTGCTACAGCATTAGAGGCAGCGGAGCATGCCCGTAGCGAAGGGTATAAAGTACTGGCGGTAGAGCAGGCGCACAACAGCATAAGCCTGGAAACCATTGGTTACACCAATGAGAAGGTGGCGCTGGTGTTTGGCAATGAAGTTTCCGGTGTGAGCGAAGATGCTATTAAGGCCGCCGATGGCTGCCTTGAAATACCACAATGGGGGGCAAAACACTCGTTGAATATTTCGGTTTCGGTGGGCGTAGTGCTGTGGGAGTTGGTTCGGGGCAATTATAAATTGTAAATTATAAATTATAAATGGTGCGGTTGGTGGTTATTGGTGTTTTGGGGAAGTAATGCCCTACGGGCGGAATGGTACAAAGTTTTAATAAGGGATAAATACAATGACAATAGATACAAACAGGCGGATTGAGTTATTAAACAGCCTTGGCTTTTGGATGGAGCTGAATGATACCCCGTGGTTGGCCGCGCAGGATAGGGCAGTAGGGGCTAACCCATGGTTCACAAAAGAGCACATAGCGCTTGCCTGTACCAATATCAGCAGGGAGTTTTTAAACGAAGCGAAGCTGAGGGCGTGGGTTAGCCAATATACATTGCCCGCAGCACCGAAATCGGTGGGCATAGTAATGGCTGGGAATATACCCCTGGTTGGTTTTCACGATTTTGTTTGCGGCTTTGTAAGCGGGCATTACCTGAGGCTTAAATTGTCGTCAAAAGATGATATCCTGCTTAATTTCCTGCTCAGGAAAATGGGGGAGTGGGAGCCTGAGGTGCTGGAGCAGGTAAGCATTGAAGAGCGCCTGAACAATTGCGATGCCTACATAGCTACCGGCAGCAATAATACGGCCCGTTACTTTGAGCAATATTTTGGAAAATACCCTAACATCATCCGTAAAAACAGGACATCGGTTGCTGTACTGGATGGCACGGAAACAGACGAAGAACTGGCTTTGCTGGCTGACGATGTTTACCTGTACTATGGCCTGGGCTGCCGCAATGTTACTCAGGTGTGTGTGCCAAGGGGGTATAATTTTGAGCAGCTGCTCAGGGTTTTTACCCGCCACAATGGCTATGCCGACCTGAATAAGTATAAAAATAACTACGATTACCACCTGGCTATATACCTGCTCAACAGGGTGCCGTACATGAGCAACGAATCTATACTGATGGTGGAAAATGATTTGCCATTTTCGGCAGTGAGCGTGCTGCATTACAGGTATTACGATGATAAAGCGCAACTGGTAGCGCAGCTAAAAGCAAGCGAGGATATACAGGCAATAATAGGCAGGGGCTTCATCCCGTTTGGAGATTCGCAAAAACCTGCCCTTAGCGACTATGCCGATAATGTTGATACCATGGCATTTTTGTGCGGGCTTTAGGGCAATGCCTTTTAGTTAAGGATTTGGGTAAAAGTTACGATGCTGAAGGCATCACATGTTTATAGTACAAAGGATATTTCCAGGCCGATGCCGAAGGTATCGAATGTAAAAATCCAATTTTGTGACGACATTCGATACATTCGGCATCGGTGATATTTATTAATCCTTATCTATAAACATACGATCCCTATGGGATCGGTACTTAACTAAACGACATTTGGCTTTAGGAGGCTATTAAGGTGTTGATGCTCAACCGCAAAATTTTAACCCTGTTTAAAAGTTTGGCACGGCGTTTGGATATGCTGTAGTTATAAAGTTTAAAGATTTTATTATTCTTGCACCACAAAACATTTTTTATGAAACGCAAAACATTACTTTTTCTTATTGTAGCCATGCCCCTTATTTCTTTTGGGCAGTATAAGAAAAACTATAACAACAATACCCAGGGCGGGCAGCGTGGCAACTACCAGGATAACCGCGGTGGCGGTAGCGGGTATGATATGAATTGCGAAGCCGGGAGCGCGCTTACTATATTTTCAGAACAGGGCGAAAAGTTCCTGCTTATCATAAACGGGGTAAAACAGA
>CANBTK010000402.1 GCA_947372365.1 Flavipsychrobacter stenotrophus
AGTCATTGCTTCCAGTATTTGTAAGGTGTACCCCACCCCGGTAAATAAAACTGTCAGGTTTAAGAATTTGCTGTACTCATTTTGCAACTGCTGTAATTGGCTTGACGAGTAAATATTGAGGTACTTATCTGTAGGGTAAGGGTTATTTATCCTGCCTATGTAAGCTTTGCGGAAAGCCCTGTAGTTGGTTAAGTTATCATTTATAAAATAGCCTGCTACTGCCAGCCCCGCATATATAACCGGCACTTTCCAGTATTGGCGGTTATAGAACTGCCCCAGGCCAGGCACTATAGCAGAATACAACCCTGCCCGCTTAGGGTTAGGCTGGAAAGGGCCTTTTTTTACTGCAACCGCTGTGGCGGGCACTTTTAAACTACTACCCGCGTTCCCATTAGCTGCTGTATCTGGCACCACGGCCGCAGGAGAGGGCTGCCCTGCCTTATTAACTACAGTATCGGCAGGCGCCTGTGCCAGGCAGCACGCAGATGCCAGCAGCAGGCAGGATAAGGGCAAACAATAAAATATATTTTTCAGGATGTGTCTCAACAAGAATAATTGTGCGGCAAAAATAAAGGTTACCTGCCTTATAAAGCAAAAGTACATGTAAAAACAAGAAACCTTTAGCAATATGCCATTTTGAGGGCGGCAGGTTACTTACCTGCAATAAAATTATAATCGAAAAGCAACTGGCGGAGCAGGTCCATACCCTCCAGGTCGGTTTCCAACCCCAGCACCTGCTTTATGCGCTGCACTACCTGCTGCACATAACGGCCTGTATCTTTACCGGGATTCTTTGTATCCAGCAAATTACGGATACCGTTAATATCCCTGTCAGTAAGCCGCATTACCTGCGGAAACATAGGCACATAATCTACCACTTCTATTTCCCGGTAAATAGTTTCATTAATACTGGTAACATAGTTCGCATCTATCACCACAGTCCCCGCTGCCAGGTCGCCTATGCGTTGCGACTTTGGCGTTACCAGCAAAACGATAGTGTCTGGCAGGTAAATAAAAATAAAGCCAATTAACGATACCGGGCTTACGGCCATTGCATAGGGCACAGTGTAAATAAATAAATTCCCCAGGCAAAGCATCCACCTGGTAATAAATTGGCCCCATGATGGCTCATTGCCTTCCTTGTCTATAATTTTAATGCCAATTGCCTTTTTACCAAGGGTCTGCCCATTGAAAAAAATCTCAAATACAAGCTGGTAAGCCATCACCGGCAGTATTATGAACAGGTAGCCAGCCAATGTGCCCAGCGCTTCGCTGTTCAAAGCCGGGAGCAGCAATGCCACCATGCCATAGAAGTAAGCCGAAATGACAACCATATCAATTAGCCATGCCGCAACCCGCTTGGGGAAAGTTGCAAGCTTGAACTCCAGGTCTATATTAAAGGGTGTATTGATAGTGATTATGGCCATCAGGCTACAAATATAGCAGAAATAGAAAAGTAAACCCCTCTGCCTTTAACCCTTATAGCGGCTGGCAGGCACAACAATTAAATAGTTGGCAATTAAACATGGTATCAAACTGCTGCGCCCTACTTCCGGGCTAAGCCTGAACAGCCACTGCCCTGCAGTACCCAACTAACTGCAGCCTTTTTCCGGCGGGCCATGCCGTGACCAAGGCGGTGGTGGCATTACATTATCGTATGAACTTATCACAAATTAATGTGAAATAACACACCCGTCACCATTTGTCGCTAAATAGCCGTACCTTTGCGGCTTCATATTTATAAAGTTCTTTATTAATGAATTCTTTTTCAAGCTTCCCCCTGAGGGAAGAATTATTACAGGCATTATCTGACCTTGGTTTTGATACACCTACTCCTATTCAACAGAAAGTAATACCTACGCTCCTAACAAACCCAAAAGATATTATCGGGTTGGCGCAGACAGGTACAGGTAAAACAGCCGCTTACGGCTTACCACTGTTGCACCATACTGATGTACAGGTTAAAACCGTTCAGTGCCTTGTATTGAGCCCAACCCGAGAGTTGTGCATGCAGATTCAAACCGAGTTGACCAAATACGGCGACCACATGCGCGGCCTGCGCATTGCAGCGGTGTATGGCGGCGTGCCTATTACAGGCCAGATTCGCGACGTAAGGGCTAACCCACAAGTTGTTGTGGCTACCCCCGGCCGCCTTATTGATTTGCTGGAGCGCAAAGCAATATCACTGGAGCACCTTAAGTATGTAATACTTGATGAGGCCGATGAGATGCTGAACATGGGCTTCCGCGAAGACATTGAACTGATACTTAAAAACACTCCGGCTGAAAAAACAACCTGGTTGTTCTCAGCTACCATGAGCAATGAAGTACGCGGCATAGCCAAGCGCTTCATGAAGCAGTGGGAAGAGTTTTCAGTAGCGCAAGCTAACGTTACCAACGAAAATATTGACCACCAGTACTTTGTTGCTAACCACCACAACCGTTTCGAAACACTTCGCCGTTTGCTGGATTTTGCCCCGGGTATCTATGGCATCATCTTTACCCGCACCAAGCAGGATGCGCAGGAAGTTTCTGAAAAACTCATGAAAATGGGTTATCATGTTAGCCCCTTACATGGCGATATGGACCAGAAAATGCGTACCAAGGTAATGGACCGCTTCAAGAGTAAGCAATTGCAGGCTATTGTAGCTACCGACGTAGCAGCACGCGGTATTGATGTAAACGATATCACACACGTTATCAACTACGAATTACCAGATGACCCTGAAGTTTATACGCACCGTAGCGGCCGTACCGCGCGTGCTGGTAAGTCAGGCATATGTATGTCTATTGTTTCCCCTAAGCAGATATCTAATATCCGACAGATAGAAAGGCTGGTAAAACAGAAATTCCATAAGAGCGATATACCTGATGGCGCTGAAGTTGTGCGCAAGCGCTTGTTCTTCTATATGGAACAGATTGCTAATGCAGAACCTAAGGATGCTTTTGCTAAAATGTATTACGACAGTATGCATGAGCAATTCGCTAACGTAGATAAGGACGAGCTGATTAAAAAACTCATCTGGTTACAACTGAAAGACACTATTGACGCTTATGCTGATGCCGAAGACCTGAACGCAGGCTTCGAAACTAAAGCAAAGAGCGCCAGGGGCGGCGAAGGTGGTGCAAGGTTTGTGCGCCTGTTCATAAACATTGGTGAAAAAGACGGCCTGAACGCAGCCCGCCTTACACAGTTTATAACTGAGTCAACCGATGTTGAAGCCAACATGATAGACCGTGTTACCGTTCGTGACCTGAGCAGCTTCTTTAACGTACCAGCTGACGCAGCTGAATATATTAAGGAACACCTGGCAACCAAAAAATTCAAGAACCGCAAGGTAAGGCTTGAAGAAGCTGAACAACCTCGCCCGGGTGGCGGCAGCGGCGGAAGCTGGGGCGGCAACAAATCAGGCGGCGGTGGTGACCGTGGCGGCTACAAAGGTGGCAGCGGCGGCGGCACCCGCTTTTCAAGGGACGTAAAGTCTTTTAGCAGCCGTGACGGTGGCAGTAGCAGCAGCGGCGGCGGAAGTGGCAGCCGTGGCAGGGGAAAGTACTAATTGTTCAGTCGGCAGTTTACAGCCGGCAGTCCACAGTTTAATATTTATTTATAGTAGCCTGTATCGTGAGATGCAGGCTATTTTTTTGCCCTCAAGGGGGCAACTACCCTTTCACGAACTTACCGGC
>CANBTK010000403.1 GCA_947372365.1 Flavipsychrobacter stenotrophus
CCGTTGCTAAAACCATAGCGGGCGGCAATTGCACCATTAAGGCTGTTAATAGTATCCCTGGTGTGCTTCCACGTTAGCTTAGGTGCTATGTTAAACCCTTCTACAATGTTGTAATTAACAATGTTGTCAGAAGCCAGGCCCAGCAAAAGCGAATTAGTGCTATAGGTATTGACGTATTTTTTGCTGTGGTAGGTATATCCGGATATCAGGGCATTTACCAATTTGGGTTTGTTTTCCTTTCGCCTCACTGAGTCTATATACTGCGGCGACTCTTCAACTTTGCTCATACTGTCTTTCAGCACAAAATCCTTTTTCTCATCTGCTTCCAGCGGAATAGGGCGGCTGGTAGCCCAATAAACAGAATCTTTTTTATTGGCAACTTTATCGTAGCTACTGGTAATTTTGTTATCAAATACCGACTCTTGTATGCTTTCATTTACCTTCTGGCCGTTATAAACCGTTACACCTGTTGCTGTAACATCAAAGCCGAACGCATTGATAGTAAAGTACATGACCTGGCTCTTGATCACCCAGTTATCGCGCCCCTGGGGCAGGAACAACTGGCTGAGCGTAAGCGTATCCATAAGGTCAATCCCTGATTCTTTTACCAGCATCATATCGAGGCTGTGTATAGCCCACTCGGTGTCAACAATATAGATGGTGCCATTGAAGCAGGGCTCAAATGCACGCTTCTGCTTCACCTGCACTTTAAAAATGGTATGCCCTTGCTCTGTGAACTTACCCAGTAGCTTGTATTTATAGTAGTTCAGCGCATTGTCGCTAATAGGCGAAATAAAGCCCCTTGATTTGCCAGCTAAGATGGTTACGTTATTCTCGTAAAATGATATGACCGGTGGGAATTTCGAAAAGCCGAGGCCTTTATTGTTGCCACTTTCGTGTACACTATGTATTATAGTACGCTCTTCGTTGCCATTACGGTAATAATCGGCATTCTGCTCTACCAGGTAAAGCACTCCCTTGCCCAGGCTATCGGCGCCCATGTCGCCGGGGTTCACTTTTGCACCCATGAATTTTTTAGGCATCTGCCGCGACCTGCCAACGCCTTTGAGGTATATAGAGCTTTGAAATGAGGAAACCTGCCCCAGGTGGGCTTTCCGGCTCTTAATTGCTTCCCTTATTATTCTGTATGCAGGGTCTTCTGAACTGGCATGTATAACCACTTCCTTCATGTCAAGGCCCTGAGGCGCCATGGAGAAATTATGCTCCAGCTGTTGGTTGCCCGATATGGAAACATTAAATTTTTGCTGCTTAAAGCCCATATACTGGCATATTACCTGGTACAGGCCATCGGTAAGCGCTAACTCAAATGCGCCATCGCCATTGGCTGTAGTACCCATGGTAGTGCCTTCCACATACACGGTAGCATAGGGTAGGGGTAAGCCTTTTTCGTCAACAACCTTGCCTTTTAATGTGCCCGCAATACTTAGGAATGGAGCTATCGCCAGTAGGCACAGGCATAGGGTAAATGAGGTTGCTGATTTCATTTTATGAGAATGGTGGTTACATAATATTGCTTAAAAAAGCCCGAACAATTGTGCGTCTATCCTGCGCACTACATCGGCAAAGTCTTCTTCTTTTTCGGCGAAATTGCAGTTATTTACATCTATCACCAGGAGTGGGCCATCGTTGTAGCCAGCAATCCATTTGTTGTAGTTTTCGTTCAGCCTCTTCAAGTAGTCGAGCCTTATGTTTTCTTCATATTCGCGGCCGCGTTTCTGTATCTGGTCTACAAGGGTGGGGATAGATGTCTTGAGGTATATCAATAAATCGGGTGGCTTTATCAGTTCCTTCAGGTTCTGGAAGAATGATGTATAGTTTTCGTAGTCGCGCTTGGTCATAAGCCCCATATCAAACAGGTTGGGGGCAAATATGTATGCATCTTCATAAATAGTACGGTCTTGTATAACGGTATCCTGCCCCTGCCTTATATCTATCAGGTGCTTTATACGGTTGTTCAGGAAGTATATCTGCAGGTTAAACGACCAGCGGTGCATATCCTCATAAAAATCAACCAGGTACGGGTTATGTTCCACATCCTCAAAATGGGGTTGCCATTTGTAGTGTTTTGCCAGTTTCTCCGTAAGCGTTGTTTTACCTGAACCAATATTGCCGGCAATGGCTATGTGTTGAGGGGACTTTTTTGAGGACATAATTTTATTAATTCAAAAGTAAAAATGAATGTAGTAGCAAGATACAAAAACAATCTTATCTATAGTATACGTAATATACATATAAATGAAGCAATGCCTTACGCCTGGTAAGGCAACCTGCATCAATAGGCCTTATAAATGCTGTAATCCTGTACCGCAACCGGCTTTAATAGTAGTTGACGCCTACCAGTTTACGCGCGCCTTCAATAGTTTTTGAAGCGCTTGCGCGGGCTTTTTCGGCACCTTCTTTCATTATTTTCCTCAGGGCATCGTGGTCTTGCTGCAGTTCGAAGGCCTTCTCGCGGATAGGGGTGATAAACGTTACCATATCCTCGGCCAGTTGCTTTTTCATATCGCCATACCGTATGCTGCAATTGTTGAAGCTATCCCTGAATGTAGCGTTTACCTCAGGCGTAGAAACGGTATTTAAGAGCACAAACAAATTTTGGATATAGTCAGGCATTACCGAATTGGGTTCTGTTGGCCCCTGGTCGGTTTTTGCTTTCATCATCTTCTTGCGGATAACATCATCGGCATCGCTCAGGAAAATAGTAGCATTGACATTTTCGCTTTTGCTCATTTTGCCAATCCCATCAAGGCTCATAATTTTTACTGTTTCGTCGCTGAAACGGAAAACCTGCGGCTCGGGGAAGAATTCTTCATTATAGCGTGTATTGAACCTATGGGCAAAGTTGCGTGCCATTTCCAGGTGTTGCTCCTGGTCTTTGCCTACAGGTACTTTTGCGCCTTTGTGCAGCAGTATATCTGCCGCCATAAGCACAGGGTAGGTGAGTAGCCCGGCATTCACGTTATCGGGGTGCTGGCGTAGTTTGTCTTTAAAAGTAGGCACTTTTTCCAGTTCGCCCACGTAAGCGAGCATATTCAGCAACAAGTACAATTCATTAGTTTCAGGTACGTCGCTCTGGGCGTACAGGGCCACCTTTTCAGGGTCCAGGCCGCTGGCAATATTTTCTGCCAGTACACGGAATACATTTGCCCTGAGTTCCTTTGGGTCGGGGTGGGTGGTTAGTGCATGGTAATCAGCTACGAAAAAAAAGCAGTTATAAGCGTCCTGCATTTTCACATAGTTCTGTATGGCGCCAAAATAGTTTCCTAAATGTAAGTGCCCGGTAGAGCGGATACCACTTACAACAATTTCCTTACTCATAGGCTGCAAATATAATCTTTTACCGCTAAGGCGTAAGGGGTAAATGGCGAATTGCAAAGCGGCTTCGCCGGAATTCCTGCTGTTGTGCGGGTTAGTTTGATTTTAAAGCGGCTTACTGAATTTCAATGAATGCGCTTGTAATGTGTTTTGAGGCTGCGTGTGGGGTAAAGAACCTTTAATTAAATGCTGCTAATAAACCCAGCTCCCGGTAAAACTCGCTTTTGTCCATCCTGTCCGGCAGGCCTGAAACCTGGCCGTCGCCAAGTTCAATAATTACAAAGCCACCGCCTGCAAGCCGGGCAATGTCCATGCTGAAAAATGAACTTTCTATGGTTTGAGCCAAT
>CANBTK010000404.1 GCA_947372365.1 Flavipsychrobacter stenotrophus
AGTTCACTTTTAACAAAACACAAAACACAAAATTTTATGAGAACAATTGTAAAGGACAGCTCAAGGAAGCGCAATGTTTCAGGCATGATTAAAAAAATGACAGGCATGTCGGCATTGGCAATCGCATTATTTTGCGGAAGTGCTTATGCACAAAATATTAATACTATTGCAGGTACAGGCACGTCAGGTTATACTGGCGACGGTGGCGCTGCTACTTCGGCGAATTTAGACCAGCCTACGGATGTTGAAGCGTCCTATACCGTTCGGGGCGAATATTATATTACCGATGCTGCAAGGCACGTAATACGCAAAGTAAGCCCAACGGGTGTAATTACTACAGTAGCTGGTACAGGCACGGCAGGGTACAGTGGCGATGGCGGCCCTGCTACTGCAGCGCAGTTAAGCAACCCTAAAGGCATTGACCTGGACCATGCGGGCAACATCTACATCAGTGACTACGACAACAATGTAATTCGTAAGGTAAGCCCATCGGGTATTATTACTACGTTTGCAGGTACAGGCTCATTTGGTTACAGTGGCGACGGTGGCCCGGCAACTGCTGCGGAACTGAATGGTACATGGGGCATTGAAACTGATGCTGCCGGTAACGTTTACCTGGCTGATGTGGATAACAACGTGATCCGTAAGGTAAACAAAGCAACAGGCATTATAACCACAATTGTAGGTAATGGCTCTGCTGCATTTGCAGGCGATGGCGGTGCGGCTACTGCGGCATCTTTGAACCAGCCAAGTAGTATATCTTTTGACGATGCAGGCAACCTGTTTATCCTTGACCACCAGAACAACCGTGTGCGTAAGGTAAACACATCTGGCATCATCAGTACTTATGCCGGCAATGGCTTAACAGGCTTCACTGGCGATGGTGGCCCGGCTACCGCTGCAAGGCTGCGTATTGCCTGGGGTATAGATGCTGATGACCTCGGTAATGTGTACATTTCAGACGAAGGCAACCGCCGCATCCGTAAAATTGACCTGGCAGGCAATATCAATACCATTGCAGGCAATGGCTCTTCAGGCTACACAGGCGATGGTGGGCTGGCTACTGCTGCAAGGTTAGGCTCAACCGTTGAGGGCCTGGGCATGGATGACAATGGCAACCTGCTGATAGCTGACGAAGCTAACCATGTTATCCGTAAAGTGAACAATGCCACTAACTATGCACCTGTATTTAATGATGGCTCAGGTTATGCTATAAGCATGTGTGCTAATTATGGCGCGTTCCAGATTAATGAAAACTTACAGGCAATGGACCGGAATATTGGCCAAACCCTTGCCTGGAGCGTTGCAGTTGCGCCATTGCATGGTACTGCTTCTATTTCTTCAACCGCTACTACCAATGGTTTTATAGTTAGGCCAACTGGCGCTACTTATACACCAACCCCTGGTTATTCAGGCTTAGATTCTATGACGGTTATGATTTCTGACGGTGTTACTACAGCTACCGCGGTTTTCCATATCACTGTTAACGCATTGCCTTCAGTGCCTGTTATCACTGGCCCTGCAACGGTTTGCTATCATGGTACTATTACTTTGGTAGGTACCCCTTCAGGCGGCACATGGTCTCCTTACAATGGCAATGCAACTGTAACTTCAGGCGGCGTAGTAACCGGCACAGGTGGTGGCCAGGCTGTAATTGGTTATTTGTCTGCCCCTAACGGTGCTGGCTGCAGGAGCAAAGCAACCGATACCTTAATCGTACTTGGCAAACCATATGCGGGTACCATAACTGGCCCAGGCAGCGTATGCCCAGGCTCATGCGTTACCCTTACCCCAACGGTAACTGGTGGTACATGGCGCTCAGGCAACCCTGCTATTGCAACAGTTTCTGCGTCAGGCTTGGTATGTGGCCTTACAGGCGGCACGCCTGGTATTGATTATACCTTCCCTATTTACTACAAAATTGACAATGGTTGCGATACTACTACAATATCGAGGAACTTCAACGTTCCATCAGGCATAGTATTGAGCCCAATAGGATGTATCCCTTATTTATATGTTGGCGGTACACGTACTGCGACTAATACAGTTAGCGGCGGCACATGGAGCAGCTCGAACAGCGGCATTGCAACAGTTGACCCATCAACAGGCGTTGTTACTGGTGTATCAGCAGGTTCATTTACTGTAAGCTATGCTGTCACCAATAGCTGCGGCACTACAACAACAGCAACTAAGAATATGGTTGTGTTAGCCCCGCGCTTTGATAATGCAGGCAACCTGATAACTGAAGAAGGCGGCATGGTAAACGTTGCAGTTTACCCTAACCCAACATCAGGTTATGTTACCCTTAGCATGGAAGGCGCTTTAGGCCAAACTGATGTTATCGTTTATGATTTTGTAGGTAAAGTAGTGGCAACTGCAAGCAGCGAGAATGAAAAAATAAGCCTTGATTTCAACAGTTTGCCAGCAGGTACCTACCTTGTAAAAGCAAGCAATGGCGGCAATGTATACACCGAAAAGGTTATTGTGCAGAAATAGCTTTGGTTTTGTTTAAGTTGAAAGTGCCCCGCAATTATTTGCGGGGCACTTTTTTTAGAAGATAGTAATATAGCCAGACTCTAATTCTGTTACATCCTTGCGTATAGTGAATTTATATTGCCCCTTTTTCTGGAAGTTGCGCTTATCCATAATAATGGATTGGGTATTTATTTTAGGTACTTCAATTACCAGGTGGTTGTCTTTGTCAAAGAACCTGAGGGAATAGTTGTGCGTGGCTACATCATCAGGCAAAGATATTTTTACATGGCCGCTTACCTGGTCCACCGCTATATATTTTGATTTTACGTCGTTACTGGCAGTACTGAGGTCATCATTGAACTTGATGCTGATCTTAGGCCTTGGGGGCGGTGGTGGGGCTTCCTCTTCCTTTTTTACGGTAGGCAGGGTTATTTTAGGCTTCAGGCTATTGGAATCTACGTTATACGAAACTGTTATTTTGTTGCGTGCCGACTTTGGCAGCGACTCCATATAAGCCTGGGCAGCGCCATCATCCTTAAATGTGACACTTATTTTTTTGGGCTGCTGCGCCTTTATCTTAGTTAACTCGGTGGCTTTATTTTGTTTTTCTGGTTCGCCTATATAAGCTGCCGGGTTAAAATCATTCGTGTCTTCGTTATAAGAAATGGTCAGCTTTCTGCCGGGCGACTTAGGCAGGGTTTCAATAAATGCGTTTACATCCTCCTTGTCATCAAAAGTGATGCTTATCTTTTTCTTTTGCTCCGGCGCGGGTTTATTGTCCTGCAGGTAGGCTGATGGATCTATTTCGTTCGTGTCATCATTGTAGCTTATCGTTAGCTTATGCCTTGTTTCTTCGGGAATGGTAGCCAGTACAGTGCTTATCTCATCTTCCTTTACTGTGTTGAATTTAAATCTAGGGCGGTTCGCCGTATCATTAATTTCGTCCATATTTTTCTTCAGCACCTCGGTATATTTGTCACGGTCGGCTGGGGCAGGGCCGGTAGTTTTCTTAGGTTTTCCCGCATCAGCCTTGGGTGTTTTGTCCACGTTTTCGGTCACAATCAGCTTTTGCAGGGCTTCATTACTGGGTATTATCCTTTTAGGGTTTATAGATGCCGAATCAATATAAACGCCATGGTGGTTGCTGCGCCAGGTAAGCCCCGAATTAAATACTATAAAAAGCTTATAGAAATT
>CANBTK010000405.1 GCA_947372365.1 Flavipsychrobacter stenotrophus
CGCTAGTTCCTGCAGCATCCGTGCATCGGGGTGTAGCAGGTAGTTGAGCAGCCATTTTTCTACAGGGCTTAAGCCCGGCGTGTGTAATAGCAGCTTGGCATTTTCGGCAATAAAATCAATGTAGTCGCCATACGCATTCCTGATGTACAGCGAATAGCGGTTGTTAGCCCTTATGCCGAAGTTGGTTTTGTACCAGTCCAGGTAGTAGGTGATGATGTTAGCCTCATAAAACTGGCTATCAGTATATGCGCTGCTTAACGCCCATTGCGGCCCGCTGGCAAAATTCCTGATCTCTTCCCTGAATGCCCTTTTCTTTATCTGGCCCAGGATGATGTAGGGCTCTAAAAAGGCTGCTGAACCAAAATTTTTATTGATATAGCTGATTACCTGGTTAATGGTGTCTTCTTTATTTTCACGGTATAGCTGGGGTATTATTAAAATGGCATTATAGCTGATCTCAGAAAAGTTAGGCACCCTTACGGCAGTCAGTTTTTGTTCTACACTATTGCTTTGGGCTTTTACGAGGCCAGCTAAAGCAAAGAACAGCATTGAGAAGAGGATATATTTTCGCATACAGCAGCAAAAATAGCATGATAACCAGTGAATAAGAAATTCTTATGTTTTATTGCAAAACAGGAAACTTTTTTAACGCTGTTTGCGTATGTATTTAGGCTATTGGGTGGCAGCCCTTAGTGCTGAGTGAATATGAATTCGTTATGTAAAAGTGTTTTCGGCAACGCGTAAATGGAGGCCAATGGCTTTGTAACAAAGCGAACTAATAAGAAGAATGGACCTTGGTAAAAAATTGTGGTTATGGCTGCAGAGAACTTAGTTTGTGATTATAGTGGGCTGCCATCGCTGATGGTGTACCAGTTTTTGGTAGATGAGGAAGGGGACGATGATGCAACAGGCCTTGCTGCATCGGCCTACGATATTGGGCTGATCACAGAAATGGCGTGGAAGGGCCGGGCATCGTTTGATGCTATAAAAGTGCAGTTTGGGTTGGGTGTTGCTGAGCTCAGGAAGCTACTGAAAGCCCATATGAAAGCCAGTAGCTATAAGGTGTGGCGCAGGCTGGCTGATGGTGGCATAAGCCATGCCAAAACCCGGCTGTGCCGCATACGTAAGCTAAAGGCAATCAATAAAATTAGTAAAAAGGGGAGTTAGGCTTTGAGCATTTCCAGCGCCTTTTGGGCAGCTACCTGGCCTGCGTCTTTTTTGTTATAACCGGTCCCGGTTGTAAAAACCTCGCCATCAAGCAGTATGCCTACGGTAAACAGCTTGCGGGTGTTTTCTATTTTCTCATCAACAGTTTCGAAGGTAAGCAGGCGGTTATTTTTCTGGGCCCAGGTAAGCAACTGGTTTTTAAAGTTAGTATCGGTGCTCTCCATAGTATCAAGGTCTATGTAGGAGCGAACCAGTTCGGTAAGTATGAACTTACGCGTTTTAGCAAAGCCCTGGTCCAGGTAAACCGCGCCTATAAGGGCTTCCAGCGCATTGCCAAAGATGTGGCTGCGGCTCAGGCCTTTATCGTTTTGGTTATACTGTACCATTTTGTTCAGCCCCATACGCAGCGCCACATTGTTCAGGGTTTCCCTGCGTACAATTTTAGAGCGCAATTCGGTAAGGTAGCCTTCAGGCTGGTAAGGGTATTTTTTAAAGAGGTATTCCGCTATAATAGCGCCAAGTATGGCATCGCCAAGAAACTCCAGCCGCTCATTGCTGTCGGTGGGTTCGTCAGGTTTTGACCTGTGCATGAGCGCCAGCTTGTAATAGGCTATATGCCTGGGTGTAAAACCAAGAATATGCTCAAGTTGCTGTGTCAATTCCTTGTCGGAGGAAAAAAAGTTCAGGATGCGAAGGAGGCGCCGCAAGGTTATTCTACAAATTTTTTGAAAATCACCGAAGCATTATGCCCACCGAAACCGAACGTATTGCTAAGCGCAGCGTTAACTGTGCGGTGCTGTGCCTTGTGGAATGTAAAATTAAGGCGAGGGTCGAACGAAGGGTCGTCAGTAAAGTGATTGATTGTAGGGGGTATTATACCATTCACCGAAGCAAGGATGCTGGCGATAGCTTCAATGGCACCTGCAGCACCCAGTAAGTGCCCGGTCATTGACTTGGTAGAGCTGATGTTTACTTTGTAAGCATGCTCACCAAATATGCGCTGGATAGCAGCAATCTCGCTGATATCGCCCAATGGGGTGGATGTGCCGTGTACATTGATGTAATCAATGTCTTCTGGCTTCATGCCCGCATCTTCAAGCGCTGATTTCATTACATTATAAGCGCCCAGCCCTTCGGGGTGGGGTGCTGTAAGGTGGTAGGCATCGGCACTCAGCCCGCCGCCGGCAAGCTCAATGATGATGTTTGCGCCACGCTTTTTAGCATGCTCATACTCTTCAATAACCAGAGCCCCGGCACCTTCGCCCAGCACAAAGCCGTCGCGGTCCAGATCGAACGGGCGGCTAGCTGTTTGAGGTGAAGCATTGCGCTCCGAAAGGGCTTTCATGGCATTGAAACCGCCAATACCGGCTTCGGTAACCACGGCTTCCGACCCACCGCAAACAATCGCATCGGCTTTGCCCATACGTATGTAAAACAGCGCATCAATGATAGCGTTGGTTGATGAAGCACAGGCACTAACCGTAGCAAAGTTAGGCCCCCTGAAGCCATACTTCATAGATATCTGCCCGGGGGCGATATCCAGAATGAGCTTAGGGATGAAAAACGGGTTAAAGCGTGGGGTACCATCGCCTGAATTGAAGTTTTTCATTTCTTCAATGAAGGTAATCATACCGCCTATACCCGAACCCCAGATTACGCCAACCCTGTCCTTGTTCACGCTTTCATCAAGCAGGCCTGAGTGTTTTACAGCCTCGTCGGCTGCCACCAGGGCCAATTGCGAAAAGCGGTCAAGCTTGCGGGCTTCCTTGCGGTCGAAATAGTCTTCAGGGTTGAAGCCTTTCAACTCGCAGGCGAATTTGGTTTTAAACTTGGTAACGTCGAATTGCTTAATGAAATCGGCGCCCGAAACTCCATTAACCAGCCCGTCCCAGTATTGGGGAATGGTATTGCCTAATGGGGTAAGGGCGCCGAGGCCCGTAACTACTACTCGTTTATACGGTAAATTCATCTGACTTTTTTCAGTTACTTTGCTTTGTTGGGTAAAACTTACTTTCCTGTTTTCATTAAGGCTTTACGTGCTCTTCTAAGTAAGTGTTGGCTTGGCCCACTGTAGTGATGGTTTCTGCCTGTTCATCGGGAATTGAGATGTTGAATTCTTTTTCAAATTCCATAATCAATTCTACTGTATCCAATGAATCAGCGCCAAGGTCGTTGGTAAAACTAGCCTCTGGAGTAACTTCTGATTCATCAACACCGAGCTTATCCACGATGATTTTCTTAACGCGAGCTGCAATTTCAGACATAAATAGTGTTTTTAAATTTTTGTTGCAAAATTATACTTTTTAGGATAACGAAAAAGGATTAATTTTTATTTCCGGTATCTTTTTTAGCATAATTAAGAATATGATAAGTAAATATGGCAATGTGTGAGGTTTTTACGCCCTACAAATGCCGATTAAAGAGTGCAATATTATAAAAAATGGGGCATTTAGGGTATATCCGCGTTTTTTTTATTGCATATTTTTTTGGGTGGTATAT
>CANBTK010000406.1 GCA_947372365.1 Flavipsychrobacter stenotrophus
TGAAGAAAAGGGAAGAAACAGCTATCGAAAAATCATCTACAGTTGCAGATGCCGTGGTTATTGACCCTGCATTGTCTGAGGTATACCCTATCAAGCCTAACCACTCCAGGATATTGATGATGTCGCTGATGATAGGCATTGTGATACCATTCGCAATCATACTTATCCGCCGCGGCCTTAACATTAAAATTATCAGCAAGAGCGATATCCTCAAAATATCTAACATCCCTATTATTGGCGAAATTGGCAACAACGTGGGTGGTGAGCCTATCGCAGTTGAAAAGAACAGCCGTACGCTTATTTCGGAGCAGTTCCGCGCATTGCGTACCAACCTGCAGTACCTGCTTACCGATAAGGACAAGAAAGTACTCATGGTTACCTCAAGTATGAGTAATGAGGGTAAATCGTTCATTGCAGTGAACCTGGCTATCACCCTTGCCATGTCTGGCAAGAAAGTGGTGCTGATGGAGTTTGACCTTCGTAAGCCAAGGGTATCTAAGATGCTGGGGCTTGACAACACCAACGGTTTCTCCAACTTCATCATTGGCAAAGCCAACTACCACGATATTATTGTACCATCAGGCTTCGAAGATAATTTATACATCGTTCCATCGGGCCCTATACCGCCTAACCCGGCAGAGCTTATCCTGCTGCAGGCTACCGAAGACTTCTACAACAGGCTGAGGGGCGACTTCGACTATGTGGTGATAGATACTTCGCCTATCGGCCTGGTAACGGATGCCCAGTTGTTGTACAAATATGCCGATATAACCCTTTACATTGTAAGGCAGGGCTATACGCACAAGCAGCAGCTTAATATTGCCAACGAGCTGTTCGAATCTGGCAAAATGCCTAAAATTGGCTTCATTGTGAATGACGTACTGGCCAACAGGGGCTATGCATACGGCTATGGCTACGAAGAAAACTATGGCTACGGCAGTGGTTACGGCTACGGTTATGGCTACGGTTACGGTTACGGCTATGGTTACGGCTCTTATGGCAGCGGCTATTACATTGACGATAACAAGAAAGGCTTTGCAGGGTTGATTAATAAGAGGAAAAACAGAAAAAACAAGCCAAACGATAATGATGACTAACGATACAAGTGGTAGCCCGGCTGCTGGCTATAGCGAGGATTGGGATAGTATCATCGGGCCAAAGAAAAGCCAGTTCAGCCTTAACCTAAAGGAGGTTTGGAGGTACCGTGACCTGTTGATGCTGTTTGTAAAAAAAGACATCATCACTGTTTACAAGCAAACTGTACTGGGGCCATTGTGGTTTTTGATACAGCCCATACTTACTACGCTTATCTATACCGTAATTTTTGGGAGGATGGCTAAAATTTCCACCGATGGCATACCCCAGCCTATTTTTTACCTGGGCAGCCTTACTTTGTGGAATTATTTTGCCGATACGCTCAACCTGACATCTAAGACGTTCACTGAAAATGCAAGCGTTTTTGGCAAGGTGTATTTTCCTCGTATTATACTGCCTATGTCAAAAGTGTTGTCAGGCCTTATTAAGCTCCTCATACAGTTTAGCTTATTTTTTGTGGTATGGCTTTACTATATTTTCATTGACAAGCGCATACAGCCCAATGTATATATCCTGTTTTTCCCGGCCTTACTTGCCGGCATGGCAATATTAAGCCTGGGCATGGGTGTGTTTATTACATCGCTTACTACCAAGTACCGCGACCTTACCTTCCTTATCGCATTCGGTGTGCAACTAATGATGTACGCCACTCCTGTTATATACCCTGTTTCTGTAGCCTCAAAAGATAAACAGTTTTGGTTGTGGCTTAACCCATTGACCTCATTTTTCGAAGCCTTCAAGTATGG
Source organism: Flavipsychrobacter stenotrophus (assembly GCA_947372365.1). Classification (GTDB taxonomy): domain Bacteria; phylum Bacteroidota; class Bacteroidia; order Chitinophagales; family Chitinophagaceae; genus Flavipsychrobacter; species Flavipsychrobacter stenotropha_D. The sequence continues at coordinate 1,842 of CANBTK010000406.1, forward strand.
GTTTCTGGGCAAGGGTGTCTTTGACCCTTTCTGGCTTTGCTATAGTTTTATTTTCACAGCCTTAGTGTTATTGCTTGGAGTATTTATTTTTAACAGGGTAGAGAAGAAATTTATTGATACTGTATAGGGCAGTAATTATAGCTGATGAACAACGAGACAGTAATTAAAGCCGAAAACGTTTCTAAACAATACCGCCTGGGCCAGGTAGGCACAGGTACGCTAAGCCATGACCTGAAAAGGTGGTGGGCGCTTACCCGCGGCAAAGAAGACCCTTACCTGAAAGTAGGTGAGGCAAACGACCGCACCAAAAAAGCTACCAGCGACTATTCATGGGCTTTAAAGGATATCAATTTTGAAATAAGCAGGGGCGATACCCTGGGGATAATAGGTAAAAATGGCGCAGGAAAATCTACCCTGCTCAAACTGCTGTCAAGGGTTACCAGCCCTACTACCGGGCAAATAAAGATAAAAGGCAGGATTGCCTCGCTGCTTGAAGTAGGCACGGGCTTCCACCCCGAACTCACCGGCCGCGAAAATATTTACCTTAATGGCGCGATACTTGGTATGACCAAGAGGGAGATAACCAGCAAATTTGATGAGATAGTCAATTTTGCCGGCGTTGAGCGCTATATTGATACGCCTGTAAAAAGGTATTCATCAGGCATGTATGTGCGCCTCGCTTTTGGCGTGGCTGCCCACCTGGAGCCTGAAATACTGATAGTAGATGAAGTATTGGCAGTAGGCGATGCCGAATTCCAGAAAAAATGCCTGGGCAAAATGGGCGATGTAGCCAGCCATGGCCGTACCATTATATTTGTAAGCCATAATATGCAGGCGGTACAAAGCCTGTGCAAAACCGCCCTTTACCTGAAAGCCGGGGAAGTGGTGGACGTAGGCCGCACTGACAAAGTAATTAATAACTACCTGAGGCGCGAAGTTAAAAACCAGTTAAGCGTGGCATGGCCGGATAGCAATGACGCACCGGGCAATGAAAATATAAAGCTGATAAGTGCAGAAATAATTCCGCAAAACCTTAAAGGGGAAAATGACCCGATTACGGTAGCCACCGAAATGAACCTTCGCTTCCAGTTTGAATTGCTGAAGCCAATGGCCCTTAACCTGAGCCTGCACCTCAATACGCCGGGCGGCCTTTGCATTTTTAATGTAAGTACTGCTTCCATAACCATGGAAAAAGGTGTTCACAGCAGCGAACTTAAAATTCCGGGAAGGCTCCTGAATGACGACATATACACCATCAGGCTTATGTTTGTAAAAGACTCGAGCTCTATAGCCTACTATATTGATGATTTGCTCACCTTTGAGGTTGCCGATGAGCCAAGGGCAGGAAACTGGTACGGGAAATGGGAAGGTGCAGTACGCCCAAATTTAGAATTTTCACTGAAATAGCATTGTATGATTAACGTTACGAAACCTTTCCTTCCGAAGATAGAAGAGTATAATGCCTACGTAAAGGGCATTTGGGAGCGCAACTGGCTTACCAACAACGGGCCACTTGTGAATGAGCTGGAATTAAAACTGAAGGAATACCTGGGCGTTAACCACTTACTATTCCTTTCTAACGGCACTATAGCTATACAGATAGCCATTAAAGCCCTGGGGCTTACCGGCGAAATCATCACTACCCCTTTCAGCTATGTAGCTACAACCAGCTCCATAGTATGGGAAGGTTGCGAGCCTGTATTTGTAGATATTGACAAAAACTCGCTGAACATAAACCCGGCGCTTATAGAAGCTGCTATTACCGAAAAAACAACGGGCATACTGGCTACACACGTATTTGGCAACCCATG
>CANBTK010000407.1 GCA_947372365.1 Flavipsychrobacter stenotrophus
TGCCCAAGACCTTTGACTGTTCGTCAAAATACACATGGTTAGCACCAGGGCACATAACCGGATCACGTTCTTCAAGCCGAAGGAGGGGAAAGTTCTTCTCATAACTGGTAAGTATTTTTGAATCATATTCAATTTTTTAACAACCTCAACGCACTGTTAATTAAGCTTTTCTATGGTTTTTTACTTTGGTAAAGGGCACTCGAATATTTATGAGTAAAAACAAGCCTACACAATGTGGGTGAAACCCACTTTGCGCAACGCTAATATTTACTAAGTACAAATTTAGGGCAAAACTTTCAATTTAAAAAATAACAACGCATTATGACACTGTTATTAAACCGTTAAAGGAACATTGAAGGATAAAAATTATACAATATATAGGCCTTAAAACGGGGTAATTATTTAATTAAAACCTAATAAATTTGAGTTTTTAACCCCAAAATGTGGATATGTGGATAAATAAGCCAGCCCATGTTGATGCGCATATTGATATTTGGCGCTAAATCAATTTTACACTGGTAAAACCCTGAAAACCCCTACATACACTGCCTTTCAGGCGATTAGGGCTTCTTCCTTTTAAGCAGCCGGCTCATAAATACCAACCGATGAACGCAATCATAGCGCAGGTATTTTTGATGTTTTGCCGTAGTGCCCTACCTGTTGTATTATTTTAATGTTACCGTAGGCATTTTCTCCTAAGTGCTCATGCATTTGCTCCAAAAACCGAGAGCATAAATGCAGTTTACGCCAACAATTCACATGGTTTCATGCCTGTTACCCGCTTAAAGGCAGTACTAAAATGGGCTATACTGCTGTAACCTAGTTCCAAAGCCGCTGCAGTAACCGTATAGCCATCTTCCCTTAATAGCTCCTTGGCTTTGCTTATCCTCAGTTCCTGCTGGTATTCATGTATCGTCTTCCCGGTAAGTGCCTTGAAGCCTTTCTTAAGGTAGCATTCGTTCATAGCAACCTTACGTGCCAATTCTTTAATAGTGTGTGGCCTGCCGGTTTGCTTTCCTATTATTATTACAGCCTCCTGTATTTTTTCACGCTCGCTATCATAGGCCAAGAAACGGCAGGCAGGGACCTGGCACACCGTAAACGGCATAGCAATACATTCCAACGCCCGCGAAAGCAGGCTTACAGCTGCTTGGGTAGCCTGCAACAAGCCAGTTAGCTCAGTAAACGTATTGTTTTTTACTAAACTATCCAGTAAGCCCGCCGATTTCGCACATATAAAAAATTGTTGCTCGGTTGTTTTTTGAAAACTGAATGGCTGGCTGGCAGTCAAAGCCGAAAGCGGGAATTGCTCAAAAAAAGCCGGAAGGAAGATAATAGAATAAACGTCAACATTTTCTTCCACGCCCGCACCATAAACTAAGTAACAAAGCTGTAAACAGAACCGGGCATCATCAATAGGCAAGAGGAAAAGCTTGCCTTGTTCATCTGGCACATTGCTACCTTCAAACGACACTACCATTGCCTGAGCTTGTATATGGCCGCTTATAGCAATATCCCTCCCGCTTATAATGCGGGCTTCCCTGCCAAGGAACTTTTCCAGCGGGGTAACTACAGGCTTTGCTTTGTCATATACTTTAGGCACGATGGGCAAAAGTACACCTTACCGCATTAAAGAATATCAGGATAAAGTAAAAAAGCAACCTTTAAAAACGCTGATTGCTACCCTGTTTTGCTTGCACTCGCTCTGCACGGGCTGCTGGTTTCGATAATAAAACTATTTTTGGAGAAAAATAGGTGCATGCTGGTATCCGTCATTATAGTCAACTACAATACATTCCATATAACATGTGGCTGTATTGAGAGTACCATAAAGCATACCCAAAAAATACCTTATGAAATAATATTGGTTGACAATGCCTCGCCTACCGATAACCCTGATGATTTTTTAACCCGGTTCCCATCCATTACCCTCATAAAAAGTAAAGAAAACGGGGGCTTCGCCAAGGGCAATAACCTGGGCATAGCAGCTGCAAAAGGCGATATTATATTATTGCTTAATTCCGACACTATACTTACCGAGGATAGCATAAGCATTGCTGCCGAGCGGCTTCAGCAGCAGGAAGGGGTGGGTGCGCTAACGGTAAAACTCACGTACCCCGATGGCCGCCTGCAACACACTGCCCGCAAATTCAGGAGCATACAAAATGAACTGCTCGATTTTTTGCGCCCTGTGCTCAAGCTGTTACCCTACCACAAGCGGTCGCAGCTGATGCTGAACCAGTATTTCAATGGTGATTATAATACGTATTGCGACTGGGTATCTGGTGCTTTCATGATGTTTAACCATAATTTGCTGGCGCAGATGCCCGGCAACAAACTGGATGAGCGCTTTTTCATGTATGGCGAAGACCACTTATGGTGCTATCAGTTTCACGAAAAAGGCTACCGCAGCTATTACCTGGCCGATACTACGGTAATACATATTAATAATGCCAGCACTGCCCCTGCCAAGCAACTAACATTGCTGAAAAAGCTACTGGAAATGGAGCTGAAAATAATGGAGTACCGCAAAGGCAAATCATTATATTATTACCTGTTCAGCCTTATACTCACTTGCAAAGAAATGGCCCGCTATTACATAAAAGTTGCAGTTTTTAAGCTGTTCAAGCACAAAATGCGGTAATAACGGCTCACTCATAGTATTTGTGAGATATATTTGCCATTCAAAATGGGCCCTGTATGAAATACCTACTCCTCGTTATATTATTATATGCCGGCATTTGCACCGCTGCACCTGTAGTAAGGATAAAACCCAAGGACAGGATGCCCTACCCTGAGTACAACCTTAGTAATTACCTTTCAACTAACCTGCACTACCCCAACCGCGCCCGTGAAAAAGGCATAGAAGGCAGGGTGCTGCTAAAATTTATAGTAACCGAAACGGGCGCAATTACCGATTGCCGTATAATAAAGCGGATAGGTGGCGGCTGCGACGAGGAAGCCCTGAGGGTGGTAAAGCAAATGCCACCCTGGAAACCCGGAATACAGAAAGGCAAACCCGTAAGGTGCTGGTTTACCCAACCCATATCTTTTAAGCTGGAGTAAGCTAAAATAACTAGTGCAGCACAACAAATTAACTTTATTAAACACAATATAATTATGAAATATTACCCAATGCTTATTGCTTGTTTGCTGGCATTCAGTAGCCAAGCTCAGACAAGTACACCACCACCCCAGGTATACCAGTTTGTGGAAAAAATGCCTTCTTGCCCATATGACCTGGGGCAATACCTGTCTGAAAACATACATTATCCCGATGCGGCTATTGCAAAAGGTATCGAAGGGCGGGTACTCATTAAGTTCGTGATTAATGAAGATGGGGCGATCAGCAATGTAACCCTATCCAAAGGAATTGGTGGCGGCTGTGATGAAGAAGCGTTAAGAGTGGTAAAAAGTATGCCGAAATGGGCTCCCGGCTCTAATGATGGTAAATCTGTAAAAGTCTTCTTCACCCAGCCCATCCGGTTCAGGCTACCTGAGCCTGATACTGCATTACAATCGGCTGAAATTTATTCATCTGTTGATATTATGCCTAAACCGTCGTTTGACATACAGGATTATCTTGCGAAAAACCTTAGGTACCCCAGCGATGCCAGGGAAAAGGGGATAGAGGGCAAGGTGATTGT
>CANBTK010000408.1 GCA_947372365.1 Flavipsychrobacter stenotrophus
GAAAGGGAAAAGGGCATGGTGAGCTTGAAGTTTTTTGTAGATGGTACTCAAAAAATGCTTTCCATTAAAGACTGTGTCGATAGCCTTTTAGAGGTACAATCAAAAAACAATGGGTAGCGGTTTGGCGAACCGTGTATATGAGAAGGCGCGGCTATTAAGGCTGGCTGGTGGCCATAGGGGTACTATTTATTTAGTAGCCCTTATTGGTATATTTAGCCTATCCCAAAGGGTGCCCGATAAGTTTGTTTCCCAGATATCATATGAAACAAACTTCAACAGGCAGGTAAATGGTGTAGATGACATACTCAGGCAACTAAGGAAGCAGAAGATAACCAGCCAGAGCGAAATGAAGGTTGAATTTTTCTTCTACACCAACGCAATGCAAAAGGCAGGGTTGCTTTCCAAAAAATTAATGGCACTTGGTTACCAGGTGAAAAGCAGGCCTGCGGCTTCCGGTAAAGATGAAATAGTTGTAACAGGGCTAACGCCTAAAATGAAAATGTCGCCCGATGTAGTGCGTAAATGGGCAAAGCAGATGTGTACAACAGGTTATGAGTGCGATTGCGATTTTGATGGCTGGGGCGTAAGCCTTAAATAATAACGGATAAACGTTTGTTTATTTTGTAATTAACAAATGGGAATAAAATGGCAGGGCCGATTTCAGGGAAAGGCATAATTTAGCCACAGCTAAACTATAGTTATGAAACAAGCTGCTTTCGATCTTTTTGGCGAGCCTTTAAAGCCCGCTGCTGCGACTCAAATTTCAGTGCCTGCGAAGGCGAAACAAACCCTCACCAAACAACAAAAGGATTTTAACCGCCTTGTCAAGCGGGTTGAAAACCTGAGGCAGGAAATCGTGGCAAGCACGGCGGTACTTGATGCCCACCTGAAAACTTATAGTGAGCAGATAAGGCCGTGCGAACTGGAGCTGATTGCAGTAAGGAGGGAACACCTATTGTTGCTGGTGCCTTATATGGCAGAGAAGAAGGTGCTCACTAAAAAGGAAAAAGGAGCGATAGCGGAATATGCCAGGGAGCAGCTTGAAGAATTGCTGATGCTGCTGGATAAAGAGCCTGACGAAGAATTGAAAGCATTGTTCCAGTTGGTGAATGGCATTAGTTTTGAGGATGCCAGTAATTCCCAATTTGAAGAAATGAAAGAAGAACTGGAAGGCATGTTTAGTGAAATGGGGTATGAGCTGGATTTGGAAGGCCTGGATAAAGATTTAAAGCCCGAGGAGCTTGCCGCCAAGTTGGCCGAACTACAGGAGCAATTTAGTGCGCAAGCGGAAGCCAATGAAGCGAAGCAAGCCGGGAAGAAGAAGACTAAAAAGCAGGCTGCCAGGGAGCTGCTGGAAAAGCAAAAAGAAGAGGCCAAAAAGAAAAGCATCAGCTCCATTTATAAGCAATTGGCGAAAATCCTCCATCCTGACCTGGAGAGCGACCCTACCCTGAAATTGCAGAAGGAAGAAGTAATGAAACAGCTTACTGCTGCTTATGATAACAATGACCTGCATACCCTGCTCAGGCTGGAAATAGAGTGGATGGAGAGGCAGGAAAATAAAATAGCCACGCTCGCTGATGAAAAGCTAATGGTTTATAACGAGGTGCTTAAAGAGCAGGTAGCCGAATTGGAGCACAGCATATATGAGTTAAGTGAACACCCCCGTTACAGCCCTTTATTCCGCTTTGCCGATTACGAATACCTGGTGCGCAACAAGAGCCTTGCCCGCAAAATAAGCGAGATTAAAGAAATTACAGCTGCTGTGCAGGAAACTATAAAATTCGATTTGAAAAGTGGCAACCCGTTAGTATATATCAAGGAACTTGCCCAATACCAGATGGAGCAGCAGAAGTATAACAAAAGCATGGACGCACTACTTAATGATTTCCTGAAGTATACGGGGCGGTAAGTATTTTGTGCGGTAAGCGCTGCGCCTAAAGAGCGGGTTTTTACGCAAACGTTTTTCTTCATGAAGGCGTTAACGCGAAGAACGCGGTGGGCTCACAAAGAAGCCGAAAAGGCCACGCCAGGTTGCGCAGTTTCTTGTGGTACGATTGGTATTACTAATAGTTGCCAAAGCCTTACCGTAAATGGAGGGCTGCAAATGGCCTCCAGTAGACTGAGGACTGCTGACTGCAAATTGCCGACTTACAAAAGCCCCCACGCCGCCAATATCTGCTCCGTATGGTTTTTGCTTTTTACATCGGTGATGGTGTGGGCTATTTTGCCCTTTTCGTCAATGAGGAAGGTGGTGCGGAAAATACCCATGTACTTCCTGCCATATAATTGTTTTTCGCCGTAAACGCCGTAGGCATTGGCCATTTTTAGCTCAGTGTCGGTGAGCAGCGTAAAGGGCAGGCTGAATTTTGTTTCAAATTTCTTGTGGCTCTTTTCGTTGTCAGGGCTCACGCCCAGCACTACTATGCCTTTGGCGGTAAGTGCGCCGAAGTTATCGCGTAGGTTGCAGGCTTCTACTGTGCAGGTGGGCGTGTTGTCTTTGGGGTAAAAATACAGGGCTACTTTCTTGCCTTTAAAATCTTTCAGGGAAACTGTATTGCCGTCCTGGGTAGTGGTGGTGAATGCAGGCGCTTTATCCCCTTGCTGTAATGGCATGTTGTTATCTTGTAAAGGTTAAGTTATATGTGCTTTCATTGCCGTTCTCATCCGCTGCCCTAAACAGCAGCGTATGTTTCCCTTTGGGGCAATGCTCGTCAAATTTATAGAAAAAAGAGCTGCCATGCTGCTCAAAGCATGCCCACTTATCATCTATATACCCATTGAATTTTTTAACTGAGGTTTGGGCGTCTTTTACATCAAGGGTTATCTGTTTGGCCTTGGCGAGGGATACGCCCTGTTTCAGGGGCGATTTTATTACCGGGGGTATGGTGTCAATATCCAGCCAATAGGTGCCGAAGGCGCGCACGGGTGTTTTGTACCAGCCATTATCAACTGGTGTTGCGGCAGAGCCTTCTTCATCCTTGCCATCGGAGTACATGAGCGCCATCTTGCTCCTCAAATCGAAAGGTATGGGCCGGGTAGGCTTTACCATAAGGTCGAAGTAGTGGTGTATGGGTACAGACGGGTCTGCCAATTCATATTTATCAGAATACATATCCGGAGCTACTTGTTTTTTAAACTGAAAGGCAACCGCATCGTAAAGCTGCTTCTCATCCAGCGCGAATTTCACATTTAGGTCTTCAAATTTATTTATCTTATTCGGGTGAAAAATGGTCAGTCCGGCAGGGTAGTCATAGTTCATTGAACTCAACGCTTGTTTAACGTAAAAATTGATTTTACTCTCATTCCCTTTATCATCTGCAATAACAATATCAATTTTGTGCGCGTTATTGTCAGGTAACACCCAAAGGCCTTTTTGATTATTTTCAAATGTATAAATCCTTTCTAGTTTATTGCCGGGCAAAAGGAAAAGCAACTGGTACCATTTCCCTTTTTTCTTTTTAGTGCCATAATCTGTATAAGCATTTATGTACCTGGTCTCATCATAACCAATATCGTCCAGCGTTACCGAAGCCACAAGCGTATCGTCCATATACATTTTTGCAGTATAAAAGGTTAACGAGTTATCGCTCCCATTCATATAGTCTTCAACATTTAGGCCTATGCCTGTTCCCGC
>CANBTK010000409.1 GCA_947372365.1 Flavipsychrobacter stenotrophus
TGCTGCTTTTCACCCCCGGTCGTGTCAAAAACACAAATTTGGCTTATTTAAGAAGTATTTGCCCAATTGCCATATTGCTGTATTGCCAGATAATCCCTTTATTTTGCACCTGTCATGAACACCCCCGATAACCGGAAAAAGCACTTTACTACCCACCTTGTAAGCTGGCATCATAATGATAACAGCCGCAGCCTGCCGTGGAAAAGCGAGAAGGACCCTTACAGGATATGGCTGTCAGAAATTATTTTGCAGCAAACCCGTGCGGCGCAGGGGCTTCCGTACTATTTAAAGTTTACAACCGATTACCCAACTATTGCAGCCCTGGCCGCTGCGCCCGATGAAGAGGTGTTCAGGGCCTGGCAGGGGCTGGGTTACTACAACAGGTGCAAAAATATGCTGGCTACCGCCCGCTATATAGCCAATGAACTGGGAGGCGTTTTCCCGCGTGACTATGAGGGCATTGTTGCGCTGAAGGGGATAGGGCCTTACACGGCAGCGGCTATAGCATCGTTTGCCTATGGCTTGCCGCATGCTGTTGTTGATGGCAATGTGTACAGGGTGCTATCGCGCTACTTTGGCATAGAAACGCCATTTGATACCACCGAGGGCAAAAAGATATTTGCCAGCCTTGCTACCGAGCTGCTGGACACAGGCAACAGCCCCGGCTACAACCAGGCCATAATGGACCTTGGCGCTACAGTGTGTACGCCCCGTAACCCATCGTGTACCAGCTGCCCATTGCAAAGGAATTGCATTGCCTACCACCAGGGGCTTACCCTGTTGCTGCCCGTGCGTAGCAAAAAAATACAGGTGGCTACCCGCTATTTCAACTACCTGTTGCTGGAATATAATGGGGCGCTGTGGGTAAACAAACGCACCGGGCAGGATATATGGGCCAGCCTGCACGAGCCTTACCTTATAGAAACCGAAGCACCTATAACATTGGAGGTGTTAAAGGCTAATGCCGCATTCCTTGCGCTGGGGCTCAGTTATGCCAATATTAATTTTTCGGGCGCAGGCACCCAGAAACTGACGCACAGGATAATAAAAAGCAGTTTTTTCACAATTAGCCTCAATACAATGCCTTCAGGATTGCCGGAAGCGGGCATTTGGGCGGCCCCGGATGGGCTTGCCAAAATCGCTTTCCCGAAAACAGTTCTTTCTTTTCTGAAAAATAATTTATACTTTTAAATATTATTGGTTGCACAGCATGGGGCTTTGCCCCTATGTTTGCCATATATTTCCGAGGGGTGAATGGTTTTTATTTCGTCCCTTTTTTTAATTTTGATTGTTCACCAAATTTTTAACACTTGAAAGGATTATCCGAGGGCGATACACACTTTACTCAATTACTACTGCAATCCACAGGGCCGTTCTCCACTTCAAACGCTACAATTCTTATTATCACAATCCTTGTATTGCTGCTTATGACCGCAGTAATAGCAGGGGCTGAAACTGCATTTTTCTCACTCTCCGCTAAAGATATTTTCTTTCTTAAAACCAAGGAGAAAGGCTCTGCAAGGCAGGCTGCACAGCTACTGGAGCAGCCCAAGATGCTGCTGGCAACCTTGCTTGTGGCCAATAACTTTATCAATATTGCTATAGTTATTACCACCAATATGTTCATCAAGTCCATTATACCTGCAAGCATCAGCGAAATGATGTCTTTCATTATACAAGTAGTGGGCGTAACATTTTTGTTAGTATTGTTTGGCGAGGTCTTACCTAAGGTTTATGCCACGCAGAACAACCTGCGCATGGCGCTGTTCTCATCGCCATTTATCCTGGCTTTGCAGGTTATTTTCAGGCCGGTGAGCTCCCTGTTGGTGTCATCTACCAAATTCATAGAAGAAAAAATATCTTCCAAATCGGCCAATAACATCAGCAGCGAGGATTTTGAGCATGCCATAGAGCTTACCGTAGGCCATTCGGCAACCCGCGAAGAGGTAAATATCTTTAAGGGTATCCTTAAATTCGGTAATATCACTGCCAAGCAGATTATGCGTACCCGGCTTGATGTTACCGCCCTCGATGTTGAAATGACCTTTGCCGAGGTGCAGGCGCATTGCCTGGAAGCAGGCTATTCCCGCCTGCCAGTGTACAAAGAAACGCTGGATAAGGTGTCGGGTATGATACATACCAAAGACTTTTTGCCCCACCTTGATAGTGTTGCCTTCAACTGGCATGCCCTTATACGCCCTGCCTACTTTGTGCATGAAGGCAAGCTGATAGAAGACCTGCTTAAAGAATTTCAGCAAAAGCGCATCCACTTCGCCATTGTTGTAGATGAGTTTGGCGGTACATCGGGCATCATAACGCTTGAGGATATCATGGAGGAAATCATAGGCGACATAAAGGATGAGTTTGACGAAGAAGACCTCAACTATAAAAAGATAGATAACAACAATTACATCTTTGAGGGCAAAATGCTTATCAATGATGTGTGCAGGGTTATAGGTGAGCCGTCAGATACTTTTGATGCGGCCAGGGGCGAAAGCGATTCGCTGGCGGGTATGATACTGGAAATACGGGGCAGGTTTGCAGCTGTAAACGAATCGGTTAAGTTTGAAAACTACGAGTTTACCGTTATGGCCCTAGATAAAATGAGGATACAGAGGGTAAAGCTGACCATACACCCACCGATAGAGAAAGAAAAATAGTGGCGCACAAAGGAGTAACAATGCCCGGGCTTAAGCTATAGGCATTTGTTCCAACGGGAGTTGCCCAATAATAACCTCAATAAATAACCGATATGTTACCATTGCCAACACCAATACTCGGGGATATAACCGCCATAACTATAACTACTCCCGACCTTGATAAGTCATTAGCCTTTTACCAGCAACTGGGCTTTACGGAGCTGCTCCGTGCGGACTGGCCGTTCCCTTGGATACAGATAACCGATGGGGCATTGCTGATTATGCTCAGGAAGGATACCAACCCGTACATAGCACTTACCTATTACGTAAAAGATATTGACACAGTAGTAGCAAGCCTGGAAAGCAAGGGTGTAAGCTTCGCAATGAAAGCCAAGCCGACCGATGAGGTGAAAAGGTATTTATTGAAGTCGCCGGACGGGCATAATGTATCGCTGGTGAGTATTGTTGAGGGGTTTCACCAGCCGCCGGGGCACACCATGCTCACCATGCCGCAGGAGGATTTCTTTAAGCCTGAAAAGTATGTCAATAAAGTTTGTGGTATCTATGGCGAATTTGCACACCCCGTAGCCAATATTAATGCAGCAATTGCGTGGTGGGAGCTACTTGGGTTCAGGGCTATATCTACGTTTACTACCCCTTATTTATGGGCTATTCTATCTGATGGCAAGAGCATTATAGGCCTGCACCAGACGGCACAATTTACCTTGCCCACAATCACCTATTTCGCTGCTGATATGAAGGATAGGATTGCCAGCTTAAAAGCGGCAGGCCTTACAGGCTTTTTGGACAAAGGCGAAAACAATTCAGTGCTCACCACATTTGAGCAGCAAAAAATCAACCTCTTTAAGCTGGGGATGTAGGCCCCTTATAAAATGGATTTTGATGTGTCATGGCAGCCTGCAAAGGTTGCCATTATTGGTTTATAGCTATGTGCCTGCTAGGCGGCGGTGCCAGCTGCGTTTTCC
>CANBTK010000410.1 GCA_947372365.1 Flavipsychrobacter stenotrophus
CCGGCAGGCTCGTATTCAGGCGAGTATTTCCTGAGTAACAACCTGTTCTGGACAACCTCAAACTTCAGGCATTATGTAGCCGAAATCAGGCTGCTGATACAGTATATGCGGGCGCATTACGACTATGTAGGGCTTATAGGCATGAGCGCGGGCGGCTTCCCTGCCGGCCTGGCGGCCAATGTAGAAGAGGTGGATTTTTATTTCCCTTTTATTACCGGGGCTAACCTCGGCAGCATGATTTGGGAAAGCAAAATAACGACCTTCATAAAACACGATTTAATACGAAAAGGCATTGACGAAGGCCAGGCCAACAAAGTGCTGGCCATTTGCGACCAGCTATACCTTGGGCAGCACCTGAAAGCCACACACGTAAAACAGTACATAAGCCTTTATGACAAGGTGGTGCCCACTAAATACCAGTTTATGCTATGGGAAATATACAACCGTCCCGAGAAGCTGGAGCTGCAATGCGCGCACATCAGCTTTTCGCTTTTCATGCCGGGGGTTGCCGATGATATTGTGAAGTATGTAGCCGGAAAAATTTAAACCCACACCGCTATGCCACATTTATACTTTTTGTTGCTATCTTTTGCCCTCATACCTTGTACTTATGCCTAAAATAAACATCCCGCTCAATATCCCGAATGTGCTTTCGCTGTACCGGCTACTGGCGTTCCCTTTCGTGCTTTACATGGCCCTGAAAGGTTACGAAACAGCTTTTGCAACCTTCATATGCATTAACCTGGTTACCGATATACTCGATGGCTTTATTGCGCGCACCTTCAACATGGTCACCGCTATTGGTGCGAGGCTCGACTCGCTTGCCGACCTCGGCACCTACATACTGGCATTTGTGGGTGTGTTCTGCTTCAAGGCTAACGATTTTGCGCCGCACCTACCCTCTTTTCTCGTTTTTACAGGGCTTTTTATTTTTTGCGATTTACTATCGTTGGCCAAGTTCAAGAAGCTGCCAAGCCTGCACCTGTACTCCTGGAAAATAGGCGGCTACATACAGGGCATATTCTTCTTTGTTTTGTTTGTATTCGGGTTCTACACAGGCTACTACTACTTCATGGTTACGTGGGGGATTTTGGCGTTCCTGGAGCATATCTGCGTACAGCTTGTACTGAAGGAACTGAGGTCAAACGCCAAGGGGCTGTATTGGGTACTAAAAGACAGGAAGGATAACGAACAGCATTAATGAGTTGAACTTTTCAGGTTCTTCAATCATGGGCGCATGCGCCGATTGCTCAAACCAATGCCACGATTTTTGCGGCGCAATTAACCCATCAAAATATTCCTTTGCAACAGTTGCAGGCACCTGCATATCGTGCCTGCCAGCAATAATATGCACAGGCACCTCAAGGCGGCCTGCAAAAGCATTCAGGTTGAGCGCCTGGCATTCCCCCCACAGCGCTTTCAGCGAATACCTGAGGCCTAAGGCTGCCCTTGCGGCATCGGGCAGTGAATAGCCCTGCGCACCCACATAATAAGGCTGCAAATGGCGGTAGCTGGTTTTGCCGTAAAGGCTGCCGCCATACCGCAGCAGCGCGCTCCTTTGGGCCATAAGCTGGGTAGTTTTCTTATATGGGGGCGCCCCGTTGCGCTCCAGCCTTTTTGCCAGTGCCCTATCCCCGTAGAGCCTTGCCTTGCCCAAAACAAAATCATAGGATGCCTGCTCCCCCTTCAGCCAATCGCCCACCTGCCCTATACCAATGTATTGATGAAAATACCCCGGCGCTTTACTGCACATAAGTATACCCAGCGCACTACCCCACGAATGCCCTATAAGTATGATTTTCTCCTTCTGGAATTTCCGGCATAAAACGGCCGATAGTTCCAGCCCGTCAGCAACTAGCCTAGCAACTGTTAGCGGGCCGCTGTGCAGGGCGCTATATGACCTGCCACTCCCCCGTTGGTCCCAATGTACAACCAGGTAGTTTTCAAATATTGGCGCACAAAAATGCCGCAGCAGAGGGGCTATTACCAGCCCCGGCCCTCCGTGCAAAAACAATATAAGGGGCTTACTGGCTTTTCGTGCATCGTAGCTAACCCATTGCTTTACCCCGCCTATCTGCAAATACTCCCCACTTTGTTTCATCCGGGCAACAGTTTATTGTGTATGGAATTAAATATACCTCCTTAACTGGGAATCAAATAAAAAATTGAAATTAAATTTTAAATTTGTTAAAAGTTACTTTATTTATTAATTCTTACAACCACCTCGTATGAACGTTCCAGCTACAAGCACAAGGCCCTTTTTCCCTAGGGTGTGGATTTACTTCAGGGAGATGTTCCCCATACTGGTTTACCTGCCGTATGTAGTCGCCCTGTACCTATGCCTCAATTTTGCATCGCAGGCTATTGCCAAATCAAATATCGTCATTGACACCTATGGCATTATAGGCATGGTATCGGCATTGGCAATGATGCTTTTAATGAGGACTTT
This sequence comes from Flavipsychrobacter stenotrophus, assembly GCA_947372365.1. Taxonomy (GTDB): domain Bacteria; phylum Bacteroidota; class Bacteroidia; order Chitinophagales; family Chitinophagaceae; genus Flavipsychrobacter; species Flavipsychrobacter stenotropha_D. Next base: position 2,450 of record CANBTK010000410.1, read on the forward strand.
TGACGACCTGAAAGACGTAGAAATTGACAAAGGCCTTTTCCCCGACAGAGCAATCCCCCGGGGCGATGTCAGAGTGTCCGATGTTGTTGCGCTTTCCATAACCAGCTTCATAGTACTGCTGGCGGCCAACCTGTTCTTTGCCCACAAAACATTAGTCCCGTTCACTATCATGATTGTGTATGCGCTGCTTACCTATAAGTGGTTTTTTGCAGAAGCAATACACCGCAAAAACCTTTTCCTCACGATGGTAACGCACCAGCCAGTGCCGCTATTCATCAACTATTACCTCATCCAGACAGCCCTTAATTCCGGCGGCATGGAAAGCACATTTACCTTTCGGCATTTAATCCTGTTGCTGATGTTTACCCTCCCAGTTACCGCTTGGGAAACCGGCCGCAAAACACGCAGCCCCGATACCGAAACGGACTATGTTACTTTTTCGCGCATCTTCGGCCCGCGCGGCTCATCGTCCATTTCGCTGGTTTGCCTTTTGCTCAGCGGTGCCTTCTGCATATATACAGGGGCAGGCATTGGGCTGCCATTGTCATTCTTCATTATTTCCATTTTATTAATAGCCTTCGCCCTCTTCTTCTTCGGCAGGTTCATCCTCTACCCTACTGCAAAAAACAATGTGCTGAAAAATGCGACACTGGCCTACACCACTTTCCTGTTTTTTAATATGCTGGTTCACATCCTCATGAAATACTCAATTGCTATCCACCTGTGATGCCAATAGCGTTTCACAGCATAGGCGATGGGGTTACAACAGGTATTGCGGGCGTTGGCGGCAAGGCATCTAACCTGTTTAAAATGCAAAGGCATGGGTTTCCTGTGCCAGCGTTCTTCGCATTGCCTGCAAGCGCAATAAACGAAATAATAGCCCCCGTAAGGCAGGGCATTGAAGCCCTGTGCGCAACCCTCGGCGGCAAAGAGGATGTGGTGCTGAGCGGTGCAGCAACCGAAATTTACAATGCAATAATATCCATACAAATCCCACCAAACTCTTTAGCAGAAATAGCCGCTGCATGTACCCAAATTGCAGGTACCAACTATCTAGTGGCGGTGCGCTCATCAGCCATTGCGGAAGATGGTTCAGTAGCATCATTTGCCGGGCAGCACGATAGCCTTTTGTACGTTGATAGCGAAAGCCTGGGCATCAGCCTGTTAAAAGT
>CANBTK010000411.1 GCA_947372365.1 Flavipsychrobacter stenotrophus
CAGGGATTGCCGATTACGATGGGGCCATTAGGGACTATGCCAATGCCATTGTGCTGGATAGCGCGTATTCGGCAGCCTATTATGCAAAGGCGAATACCGAATTTGCCGCCGGGAGATACGCAGAAGCTATTGCAGATTTTACTGCAGCCCAGAAAACAAGCCCTACTGCAGACGTGCCTTATTACAAAATAGGGCTTGCCATGTACCACCTGGGCAACTACAAAGCTTCCCTTGATAGCATGGCGAAGGCCATGGCGGCCGACCCCGTAAACGCTGGCATCTATTTCAGGATGGCCAATAATGAGGCTGCTTTGGGCAATTATAAAAGTGCAGTAACCGATTATACAATAGCAATAAGGATAAACCCCGCTGCTGTGGAATGCTACTATTACAGGGGCGAGGCGTCATTACGGCTTGGCAACTTTACCGACGCGATGGAAGATTATACAAAGGTGCTGGAAACGGACACGAACTTTGTAGCAGCGCACTATGGCAGGGGGCTTGCTAAGTTGGGCAATAAAGATAATGGCGGTGCCATCACCGATTTCTCTACAGCCTTAATGCAGGACCCCGGTTGCGATGACGCATACATAGGCAGGGGCATTGCCTATACCAGCCTGCGTGACAGTGGCAAGGCTATTGCAGACTTTACTGCTGCGATCAACTCAGGGCAGGGCAATACCTGCCTTGCACTTTACAAAAGGGCGCAAATAGAATGCGCTGCCGGAAGGTATGGAAGTGCGGCTGCCGGCCTGGCACAGGCACTTAAATTGAAGATGGCTGGTGATGGCCAGCCAAGGCAGCCAGCGCTAAGCGAAATATACAACGCCATTGGCACGGCGCATCGCCTAGCAAAAAGGCTCGATTCGGCACTTGCGGATTACACCAAAGCTATAAGCCAGGATGCCAGGTATGCAGATGCATACCTGAACAGAGGCAAAACCTTTAGCGCATTGGCTAAATACAAAAGTGCCATAGCCGACTATGATATGGCCATAACCCTTAACGAAAAAAACGAAGAGGGTTATTACGAGAGGGGGTTTGCGAAAGAAAAACTGCAGAATGATACCGGTGCATTGCAGGACGAAAACAAAGCTATAGCGCTTAACCCGCAGCATGTAATGGCATATTATACACGGGCGCTTGCACTGTGCGGGCTTCAAATATATAACCGTGCTTTAGTAGACCTAGACAACGTAGCCAGCCTTAACCCTGGCTTCGCAGATGCTTATATGATTCGCGGCGTGGTGAAGGGAAAATTGCAGAATGATACCGGGGCAATAAATGATGAGGGCTTAGCCATAGCACTGAACCCAATGCTTGCCGATGCATGGTATAACAGAGGCGTGGTAAAAGCAAGGCTGAAGAACGATAGCGAAGCAATAAAGGACTACGATAAAACGATTGCGCTGAAGCCAGCTTTTAGCCCCGCCTACTTTAACAGGGCCGTTTCCTATACCACACTCAGCGAGCACACGAAGGCAATAGGCGACTATACTAAAGTGCTGGAGATAGAACCTGCTTTTAGTCAAGCATACTACAATAGGGGTGTTGAAAAAAGTGCTATAAAAGACGATAGTGGGGCCGTAACCGACTTTGATAAAGCCCTGGCACTAGACTCCAACAATGCCGATGCTTTTTATTACCGGGCAATGTCAAAAGCGAGAATCAAAATGGACACCAGCGCCATACTTGATTTTACACGGGCACTGGAACTGAAACCCGGTAACGAGATGGCATATTATAACCGGGGCATCTCAATGGATGAAATAAAAGACTACAAAAGTGCCATAAACGACTTCACAGCAACCATCGCCATCAACCCGGGCAATTCCAATGCCTACATATTCAGGGGTATCTCTAAAATTTTGATGGGCCAGGTTACCAATGCCTGCGAAGACCTCAATAAAGCCCGGAAGATGGGCAACAGCAAGGCCGATAAATATATAAGGGACGCATGCAAGTAAAGCCCTGCGCCTGGGCTATTTCAACTCTACTTTACCACCTCCTATCCGGTACCCGCCGTTATAAATATCGATGGTGTAGCTTCCCTTCACAAAATCGCCCTCTTCTTTCCAGTCGGCACTTACATCCTTAACAGGTTGGTTAGTAACCAGAGGCACTTCTTTAAGCAGGCTATAATTCAGCGTTTTGCCGTTGCTTGCCGTAGTGGTGCCTGACCCGGCAGCCTGCGAGCTAAGCAGGTTACCATCAGGGCCTTTAATTACGAGGTATAACTTCTTCACGCCATTCTCGGCAATCCGGTTCTCGTCAATATCAAAGTCAACCCGCAGCAGGTCCGCCTTGCGGGCCCTCTTAGTATCTTTTTCCCTTTTGCCGTTGCGCTTTACATTTATCGCAGTTAACCTGATATTAGATGCATGTAATACCGACCCTAATGCTACAACCTGGTTGTACTTAGACATAAGGGAATCCCTCTGGCGCACCAGGTTGCTCCTGTCATTTTCAAGCAGCCCCAGCCGCTCAGTAAACGACCGTGTTGTGTCAGACAATTCATCCCTGAGCGACGATATCAGTTTCTTATTTGCTTTGAGTTCACTTACAAGCTTTTTGTTATTGCGCACGAGCGCATCTTTTTCTTTAGTTAGCTTGGCTATTTCCTCATCCTTCTGTTGTATAAGCCCTTCCAGCTTCGACGCCTTGGTCATATACTCGTCAATCTGCACACGGGCAGCATTATTCTGCGATTGCAGCGTATCATTCACCTTAATTAATGAATCACTTTTCGTTTGCTCCTGCGTTGCTGCCGGCTTATCATTCTGGCAAGAACTTACGCCAGCCAGCGCGCATACCAATACGCTGCCAATGACAAAATTCCGAAATATATGGGGTGCGCCTAAGTTCGCGCTTAACGTATATTTCCCAACGCTCAGATTGATAGCCTTATTCATATTTTTCATTGTTTTTGTTTCCTGCGTTAATTAATGACGGGGTGCTTTAGAAAACCTATTTAAGCAATATTAGTGCTGTTAGCATTAGAAAGTGCCTAATAGAAATAAAATACATAAAAAATTCAAATGCTATTCCTCCGTTAGCCTCTATTCAAAAATACCGAAAAAAAGCCCCTACTTTAAACAAATAAGGTAGAACCCGGCAGCATTTAATATTTCTTTAACCAATTCGATGAGCCATTATTCGAACAACCGCAGTATACACTCCCCCACCCTCACCCAATGCGCCTATAGCATGAGCAGGCACAGGTGCGTTTGCAAAAACATCGGTGAAAGCACCATTGCCCCCCCTTCGCCACTAAATGTTCGTGAACTCGAAACGGCGTGCAAAAAGGCAATTGCATTTTAACCGGGCAATGAGCCCCATCATCACAGCATATCTTAGATATAGGCACGCCATCTAAAAATCCGTATTAAAAACTACCTTATCCCGCCTGAAATTTCGCTAACCGTACATACCGCCAGGGCTAACCCTGAGCCATATTCACCGCTCAAAAAACCATAATTACCGTAACGACTTGCCACATTTAAATTCATTCCATTTTTGGTTGATGATTCCCTATTTTAGCAAACAAGATAATGTTGCAATATGAGTTCAGCCACCAACAAAATTTATAATTCCCCTTTTAATATAACTGTACTAGTG
>CANBTK010000412.1 GCA_947372365.1 Flavipsychrobacter stenotrophus
ATACTGCCTTTGCATTCCGAAAATATCAGCCAATTCCATCAAAATGGAAACATTCAATCTATTCGATAGGTAGCTTTCTACGACCGCATTTATGTATTTCTTTTGAAGATCTGTATTTAGCACATCTTCAGGTACAACATCCTTGCGCCACCTTTTATACACCAATGCCAGTTCAGTCAAAGCCTTATAATTTATGGCTTCAATATTCAATAATTCCCTTAGTATGCCTTCTGCCTCAGCCCATTTCTTCTGCTGCTGGTAGATTTTGCTCAACTCCGTACGGGCTTGCAAATTCTCCTTATCCAATGCTAACAGTTCCTGTAGTATGCCTTCAGCCTCAGCCCATTTCTTCTGCTGCTGGTAGATTTTGCTCAACTCCGTACGAGGATGTAATCCTTTGGGGTCAATTTCTATGTATTGCTTTAAATATTGTATAGCCTCATCGGGTTGCCGCATTTTTTGGAGAATCTTGGCTATTTCAGTTCTCGCAGCAAGTTCCTTTGGATGATCAGAAATAAACTGCTTTAGAATTTCCAATACGAACTTATTGGGAAGGACACCTTTAAGATATCCGCACTTCGTAAAATCATCGTTCCGGTAAGTCCAAAGCAGCAGGTTTTTGGCAAAGGTGCTATCTATTTTAGTTAGCCATTCCTTATATACCGCCCGTATATTTTCCTGTTGATGCTCATCTTCTATATACCATTCAGCTACCTTTTCGTGCCTTAATTGCAGGTATTCGCCATTCCTGGCGATGGGTTGGTTGATGCTGTTGTCAATTGCATTTCTGATATCCAGAGTGCTGAGATTGGATAAGGCTACAAATTGAGTACAAAAATCAATGGTAATTGTATTCCCAAACTGGTAAAAAGCCGACACCAACAGGTAAAGATGCCTGAGGGCGCTATCTTTATGCACGCCGTTCCATTCGTCCCAGTCGAATGGGAATTGTATCCTTTTATTTTGGTGCAGCATCCTTAACACGCCAAATATCCGCTCAGCTATCGTGTACTTGCCATCCTTAAGAAATTGTTCCCTGGATGCAGTTTCATCATCTCCAGTAAGGTCAGAATATTTTCCCTGTAGCTGATGAAAGAATTTTTCAAATATTGCCGGCGCGGTATTTTTCGACTGAAGATGTTGTTCAACAGGGTCTTCTCCAAACTTACCTTCAAACCGCTCGCGTGCTTGCATGCGCTGGTAACGGTAATATCGTTCTGCAACGACCAGTATTAATCCGCCCGGCCAATTTGCAATATCCTCTCCATCATCATCTAATTCGCTTTCATAATGTGCTGCATCATCCAGCAATAGTATAGGCATTGCCTGGGTGCCTAATAGCGTCAATTGCTTTTTTATTGCAGGTAGCGTTCCACTACTCCATTCATTAATTAAGAAAATGGCATTGTCTTTACAAAGTTCTTTACCAATATCCAGTAAAAAAGTTGATTTGCCCTCGCCTCCGTTAGATAGAATTTTTACCAACCCTCCACCCTTGCCTTGCAATTCCTTTACGTTTCGAAAAAGTGTTTGCCTCGCTCTTTCATTCGGAATGTGGTAATCGTTGGCCACCACCTCCTTCAGCCTTACTTTCTGGGCATCTAGCCGTATATAATAATCGGGTAATTTGTTTGTAGGGGAGTTCGCCTTGATATGGTTCCAGTAGGAAGGTGTAAGCAATTCCACATCTTTTTTGGCAGGGCTACTTAAATACTCTTTAATTCTTGAAAGGAACCTATCTTGCAATCGCGCCACAATGGCGTCAAAATCATCCATCAATGCTTCAACATCAGGGATATTATTCAATATCTCTGTTTTGTATTCTTCAATGTCCGTATTTGTGCCATTATATGCCTTAAACAAACGAAACACATCCCCCACATCGTACTTGCCCTTCATCATATCAATGACACAAAATGGATTTTCATCCATCTCAATGGGTATCTCATCATTGGCGTACTTAATAGCCAGTGTCGGAGAAAAAAGTAAGTGTATGTCTTTTACCGGGAATGCGTTACGCTTTAGCTGGTCACCTTTTTTTGCAAGTTCATACTTATCAATAGTGCCAAAGCTCTTAGATCCCTTACACTCTACAAATACATTTATGGGTAGGTAATTCGCATCATACAATCTGAAATAAATATCAAACCCGTGTTGGGATCCGCTACTTTGCCGCCTGGAATCAAGCGCATCAGCTTTGTAACCCCATGCACGAAACAAAATCAACAGCATCTCGTGTGCCGCTTTTTCAAACAAATCTCCTATTTCCTGTGGGGTAATTGTGGGCATTCCTATAGAAAAAGCCTTTTAGAAGGCTTCACATTCAAATATACTGCTTTGCTCAAAAAATCAACTTATAAAATTGTTCTTTTTATCAATATTTAATTTCGAAAATTGAGTTGCTGAATTTGAAAGTAACACTAAGAAAAAAACTTCCTATATCCACAACGCCCAAACGGAGTCTCTGTATTTTCAGTACTTTTGTAGCAGGAAACAGCATTTATAATTTACAATTTATCATTTACAATTGAAACCGTTTTTATTTGTAGGCCTGGGTGGCGCGGCTGGCAGCATGGCCAGGTATGGGGTGTCATTAGCGGTTGGCAAATTATGGGTATCGCCCTTTCCGCTGGGTACATTCCTTATTAATGTTACCGGGGCATTTATTATTGGGCTGCTCGTAGGGCTCACAGGCCGTAGCCAATGGCTGCAAGGGGCTGGGCTACTTATATTGGCCACTGGTTTTGTAGGTGGGTTTACCACATTTTCGGCTTTTGCATTAGAAAATGTTACATTAATTCAAAAACAAAATTCGCTTACAGCCATTGTTTATACTGCGTTAAGTGTTATTATTGGGTTGTTATTTTGCCGGTTAGGCCTATGGGTAGCCGGCTAACCGAATATTATAACTTCTTGTGCGTATGGAGCAGTTTTCGTTTTCTTATAAAAAATCAATGGTGGTTGAGTTGCCCCAGGCAATACAGCAATTAATACAGGCATCGGAAGATGTAGCAAGGCACGCTTATGCGCCTTATTCCAATTTTAAAGTAGGTGCGGCTGCTTTGCTGGCTGACGGTAGCACCAGGAGTTGCGCGAACCATGAAAATGCATCTTACCCCGCCGGAACCTGTGCTGAGCGCGGTTTACTGGCCCATATTAACCCCACTGAGGCGCAGGAACAAATTAATGCCATTGCGGTAAGCTATATCAGCGATGCCAAAACACAAACCCCGCTTTCGCCTTGTGGTATATGCAGGCAAACTATCCTGGAGCAGCAATTGGCACAAGGCCAGCCCATAGCCATATATATGTGCAGTACCGATGGGCATGTCATTTATGTTGACGATGCTACTCATTTGCTGCCATTTTACTTCAGCAGCAAGAACCTGGACCTTTAGATACTAACACCTGTTAAATAACATTTGCCACCGCAAAAGCCCGTGTGCTTACCTTCGCAAAATGTTTGTACTGCCCGGTAATAAAATGCGATGGCTCACTGTAACCCTGTTACTCTGCCAGTTGTTTGCCCGGGGGCAGAAAACAGATACCCTCAAAGAAGCCCGCGTTACAGCAAAGCCAGGCACCACGGGCGATTTAAAAATTAGTGCATTCTCACC
>CANBTK010000413.1 GCA_947372365.1 Flavipsychrobacter stenotrophus
CGTGGGAGGGCTTCCTGGCACCCATAAAAGAACAAATAAGCCAGGCGAGCGCGCTGTGCAACCAGGTGCTGTATGAAAGCGGCGCTAATGCCAGGGACATAGCAGCAATAGTTGCCAGCCTGAATGCTATAAAAGAACCTATACGCAAAGACGTAATGCAGGCAGTTCGCAAGGTGCTGGGTTTATGTACCGAAGGCGGCGATGCCACAAGGGCATTGCGTAATTTTTATGAACAGGTTAAGGCAGATAATGCCACTAAATTTTCATCGCATTTATATTCAGAGTCGGCACAGAGTGTGATGAAGGCTACAGAGGTGCCTGCCGAATATGAAGGCGAAGCGCTGATGCTGAATGGCTATGAGGTGCTGAATAAATTCTTCGACCACACGTTTGCTACTAACCCTGCTGTTGTCGCTTTTGGCGAAGACCTGGGCAAGATAGGCGATGTGAACCAGGGGTTTGCAGGCTTGCAGGATAAATATGGCGATTTGCGTATCTCTGATACCGGCATACGCGAAGCTACCATAATAGGGCAGGGTATAGGCATGGCTATGCGTGGCTTGCGCCCTATTGCCGAAATACAATATTTAGATTACCTGCTTTATGGCTTGCAGCCACTGAGCGATGATGTGGCTACATTGCAATACCGTACACGTGGCGGCCAGAAATGCCCGATTATAGTGCGCACCCGCGGCCACAGGCTGGAAGGCATTTGGCATAGCGGTTCGCCAATGGGGCTTATCATCAACGCAATAAGGGGTATGTACCTGTGTGTGCCGCGCAACATGGTGCAGGCTGCGGGTATGTACAATACGCTTTTGAAAAGCGATGAGCCGGGCATAGTTATAGAGTGCCTTAACGGTTACAGGCTTAAAGAGAAAGTGCCATCCAACCTTGAAACGTTCTCTGTGCCTTTTGGCGTGCCTGAAATTATACGCGAGGGCGCTGATATCACCATTGTTTCTTACGGCTCTACGCTACGCATCATAGACGAAGCTATCAATAATTACCTGGAGCCACAAGGCATCAGTTGCGAGGTTATAGATGTTCGCACTTTGTTGCCATTTGATGTGAACCACATGATTGTGGAATCGCTCAAGAAAACCAACAGGATTGTGTTTATAGATGAGGATGTGCCAGGTGGCGCCAGCGCTTATATGTTCCAGCACGTAATGGAAAAGCAAGGCGGCTACAAGTGGCTGGATGTGGCACCCCGCACTATTGCTGCGCAAGCCCACAGGCCCGCTTATGCAACTGATGGCGACTACTTCTCTAAGCCTAATGCTGAAGGCATTGCTGAAGTGATAGAAAGCATGATGAAAGAATAACTTAGGGGAAATTCCAGAGATAGAATTTCAAATTACAAACTGGAAACAGACGAAAACTCCCTGAGATAAAACTTCAAATTCCAAACCGGGAATTGAGCGAAAATTTTAATTATCGAATTTTAAAGCGGGTATTATAAATAAACGTTCAATCCCTGAAAGGGCCTAATATAATTGCGGTGGGGGTTACTTACCGGGATAGTTAAACGGTCTAGGCAACCCGTAAATTGCAGCCTGTTTTTAAGTAAAAAATTGCCCATGCCAAAAGTAAATGTTGCGGAATTCCTTACACTTGCGCAGCATCACCCCATCATTGATGTACGCAGCCCCGGCGAGTATGCCCATGCCCATATACCGGGAGCCATCAGCCTGCCTTTATTTACCGATGAAGAGCGTAAAGTTGTCGGCACCGCCTATAAACAGCAGAGCCGTGAAGATGCCATAAAAATAGGGCTGGACTACTATGGGCCTAAGATGAGGAAGATAGTAGAAGAGGTGGAGCAGTTGCTCCATAGCCGGCAGCACAAAGGCGGGCCTGAAGAGAAATGGGTTTTACTGCATTGCTGGCGCGGCGGCATGCGCAGCGCAGCGGTTGCATGGCTGCTGGAACTGTATGGGTTTAAGGTGTTCTTACTTATAGGTGGTTATAAAGCCTACCGTAACTGGGTGTTGGCGCAATTTGAAAAGCCCTATTCATTTAAGGTACTTGGCGGCTACACAGGGTCGGGGAAAACAGAAGCCCTGCACCAACTGCGGAGCACTGGCAAAGTAATTATAGACCTTGAGGGTATCGCCCGGCATAAAGGCTCGGCATTCGGGGGCTTCGGGCAGATGCAGCCCAGCCAGGAGATGTTTGAAAATGAGCTCGCCGGCAAGTTACTGGCTGCCCAGGCGGCGTTGCCGGACGGCAGTAAAATTTGGGTTGAAGATGAGAGCCAGCGCATAGGGGGCATAAACCTGCCTAATGCGCTATGGCATACTATAAGGCAGGCCAGGGTGTATTTTCTTGATATCCCCTTTGACGCCCGGCTCGATTTTATAACCCGCAACTACGGTAAGCATAAAATGGAAGAGCTCGTAAATGCTGTAATAAGGATACAAAAGCGGTTGGGCAACGAGAGTACAAAAAATGCCATCAATTTGCTGCTGGAAGGCAGGCATAGGGATGCATTTGCGATATTGCTCAGGTATTACGACAAATACTACAAGAGCAGCCTGCAAAAGCGGGAAAATGTAGAGCAATTGACTACCGTTATCCCCGCTGAGGTGGTGGATGCAGAGGTGAATAGGTGGTTACTCATTTCACTAAATTAAACTAACAATGGAAGCAATAGAGCAGGTAAAATTGACACAGTTTTCGCGCGGCGCGGGATGTGGGTGCAAAATTGCGCCAGCGGTTTTAGAAGAAATCTTAAAGGCTGGCGAAGCCCAGCCTTTCAATGTTAACCTGCTGGTAGGCAACAGCACCAATGACGATGCCGCAGCTTATGACATGGGCAACGGCACAGCGCTGATAACGACCGCCGATTTTTTTATGCCTATCGTTGATGACGCTTACGACTTTGGCCGCATAGCTGCAGCCAACGCTATAAGCGATGTATATGCCATGGGCGGTAAGCCTATTGTTGCTATAGCTATATTAGGCTGGCCTGTTGATAAACTGCCCACGGAGCTTGCCCGCCAGGTGCTGGAAGGGGCAAGGGCCATCTGCCGCGAAGCGGGCATACCCCTTGCAGGCGGGCATAGTATTGATACTACCGAGCCGGTATTCGGCCTTTCGGTAAACGGTATTTGCGATATAGCCAACCTAAAAAGGAACAGTACTGCCAGGGAAGGCGATTTACTCTTCCTTACCAAGCCCATAGGCGTGGGCATATTGGCTACAGCCCAAAAAAGAGGGGTTTTAAGAGCGGAGCATGAACCGGCTTTAATAGCGCAAATGGTGCAGCTGAATAAACTGGGAGAACAACTGGGCGGAATTGCAGGCGTAACTGCCATGACCGATGTTACAGGTTTTGGCATTGCGGGGCACTTGATAGAAATGGCGGAGGGCTGTGGGCTTTCGGCTGAATTGGTGTATGCGCAGCTACCCATAATAGATGGCGCTAAGGAATACCTTGCCCAGCGTATAGTGCCGGATGCCACCTACCGCAACTGGAATGGCTATGGCAAAAAAATTCAGTTTGAGGAGGGTGTTGATGTTATGGAAGCTTTTAGCTTACTGCCCGACCCTCAAACAAATGGCGGGCTGCTGGTAGCAGTAAACCCAGGCGCAGTGGACGAAGTAA
>CANBTK010000414.1 GCA_947372365.1 Flavipsychrobacter stenotrophus
GATATAACTTAATGCCTTTGAAATGTACTGATGAACAATTCTTCACAAATCGCTTAGCTTTATAGAATGATTTTTAAAGGCCTACAACTGACCAGAGAAAACAGTTTTGTAGCCATGCAGTATTACTGGCTAATGCTAAACAGGACCTATCTGGCCATACTCACCAAGAATTCATTGCTGGGTATTGTTGCCAATGGCTTAGTTTCGGATGAAGGTAATGATGTGCTGGCAAATTACCTTGTGAGAAAGCTGGTAATAAGGGGGGACCTCGACGACCCGTTTTCTTATGTAAAGAGCGAACATATAGAAAAGGCAACTTACCTCGATTTGGAAGGCGATGAAATTTTAGCGCAAAACAATGCAAACTTCAGGCTTCATTATCAAGACATCACTTCTGTTCAATATGACCCTAAAAAGAAATGGGGCATGGGGAAATATCCCCATGACGGCAAAATTTATATTGAATCGAGCACCAGAAAAACAATAGAGCTTATTATTCTCGGGAATCAATCGGGAGCAGATATAAGAGCGCGCATTTTGAGCAACCAGGAGAACCTTTCCCGGTAGGTAAGTTGCTTTACATTTTACCTCTGGTATCAAAATGAAAGAACCGCCCGTGGGCAGTTCTTTCATTGCAGCCCCTGGGGGCCGGTATTGCGAACCAGTGACAGGTTGTTTATTTTGTAGTATCTTTTTTCTGTTTGTGCTTTTGTAACAAATAGCCGGTACCAGCGCCTAAAACGGCTCCAAGGCCACCGCCTATAAGGGCGTCTTCCTTTTTAAAATGGTCATTTTTACCGGCTACGGCCCCACCTATGGCTCCTGCTCCCGCACCTATCATAGCACCCGCAGCAGTACTGTTCAATAGTTTTTTGTTATTGGCTTTCTTCTTCGCAGCAAGTTCTTCCGCTGTTGGCTGCGTCGCTGTATTAGCAACAGCCGGGGCTACAGGGTTGGACGCGGATGCGCCTGCCGGCTCAGTGCTGGCTGCATGGTTAGCACGGGTATTGGAGTGACTACGCCCCTGCGAAGAAGGCACCCTGCCTTGTGTTGAGGGAACGTTCATCTCAACTGGTGACGCACCAACCGCTGCACTAACATTGTTCATTGAGTCAATAATATGTTGCCTGGCGAGCTCCTGCGACATAGAGTCTATTTTCGCCTTGTCTGCTGTTTCCTGGTTGTTGCTGCATGAGGCTAAAAACATAGCCGCTACCGCAAAAAATAATACCTTTTTCATTTGTTTGAATTTGCCTGTGTTAAGTAAAATAGAAGGCAACAAAGATAGATTTGCAGATAGCTGCCGCTGTTACACCATTCACAACGATTATTGTATAATTTACAGATTGCATTGGTGCTTAACCGGATTTAGTTGCCATGGCTTTACCTGAACCCGGCAACGCCAACCACCTTTCTAATTCCTTGTAAAAACCCTGCTTCGCAAGGCCATTTGGATTCAGGTTACAACGCCGATAGCTAATTGAAAAAAGGCCTGAGGGAAAACAACCAACAAGGCACGGTTGCATGATTGAGATAGAAAATAGAAAGTTATGCCGAGGTGTTCAGCGTCGAAAGGACGCCCAGCCCAGTACAACCGTTCCAGCCGGAGCCAGCCCTGTAACCAATTTTGGAGTTCACGGTTATATTATTCCCAAAGACAACCTTCCTGAGTATTTGAGGGGACGCATACAGCATTGGGTTAATAAAGCCACGTGGCATGCCCGCTTCCTCATTAAACAACGCCATCAACCCGGCATACAATGCGGTTGCGGCACTGGTGCCACCCAGCAACTGGTACCTGCCGTTTACAAGAACCCTGTAACCCGCTTTAAAACTGGCATGGCCGGCAATATCGGGAACACCCCTACCCTTGAATTTGCCTGCATTTTTTGAAACGGGTATATTAGCATTTTCCTGATAAAACGGCACTGGGAAATATTCGCTTACTCCCCCGCCCGTGGCAGCATTTTCAGCTTCGTTCCAAACCGTCTCCGACAAAATCCTCGTTTCAAGCGTAGTTAATTTTGTACCGCCGCACGACAAAACGTAGGGGCTTGAAGCAGGGAAATCTACATGGGCTTTACCGTCTTTAACTCCGTTGGATGCCCCTGCATCGCCCGAAGCTACACAAACGGTTATACCCAAAATGCATGCTATCTTGAAATAATCATTGATAACATCCATAAGCTGTTCTGTCCAGTCCTTCTCTGGCGCACCCCAGCAAATGCACAATACGCCCGGCCTGTACTCCCTGTCAAATATTGCCTTCGCAATTACGTCCATAAAGCCTTTACTTGTATTTGGCGCGAAATACACTACCTGCCTTGCACCTGGTGCTACAGCCCCGGCTATTTGCATATCCATAGCCACTTCACTGTCGGCAACATGCGAAAATGACGGCGAATTCCTGGCATTGGTATATTCCTGCGCTATAACTTCAGGCGGAGTTATGCCTATATCGGCGAAGTACTGCTCCATATCCCTGATATGATAACCTCCGCCCAATTGGATGAAACCTATCGTTTGCCTTGCACCCGAATACTGCATCGGGAACCCGTACAGTTCAGCGACCATCCTACCTGTATACCCTTTACCCCTTAAGGAAAGGCTATGGCTGCTATTGGTACTATTCATTGTGGCATTGGGTTTCACCTGCCCGCGGTTATCTAATCCGAAGACGCCTGCTATGACATCCTGCATCGTTGCAGGTACGTATATGTGCCCCGACCTGGCCCTGAATAGCCGCCCCCATTGGTCACGGTAATTTTGCAATGTAACATTAAAGGCACTTTTGCAAGACGCCAGAGTGCCCTTGAGTTTTACTACCCTTGAAATTTTATCAATGCTTAAAATAGAAAACCCAAAAACATGAGCGAACGAAACTATCCGGCTTTCCTGTTGCTCCGACATCCCAAATTCCACCTCAAACTGTTCTATCGAAAGCCGCAAACCAGCCACCACCGCATCGTCCAGCTGTTTTTCATTTTTCAATTTTAGCGACAGCTCAATCTCTGTACCGGCATCGGCATCGCCGGCACAATATGCCCTTGGTGGCTGCTTATTAGAATTTAGCAGCACAACGTAACCGATACCCTCATTCTCAATGGTTTCTAACAACGCCAGATTGATTTAATAACCGTAGTTTATATGACAGTAAATATACTCCCACCTTCTTTAGCAATTACAATTTTTATACAAAAATAAGAAGTAAACTGTTTGTTTATTTGACAATATTGATGTTATAAATACCTCAAACATAAATATCTGTTAGAACATTTTTTGAATTGTTTTCTTACATAATTTTAAAAGAAAAAATCATCCCCATTTACCTTAAAAAAATATAGCTATGGCAAGCAATGACTTCAACCTCGTCGGTAACGTAACATTTTCGAAAACTGGTGCCCCTATCGAAAATGCAAGAATTGAAATATGGGACGCAAAACAAACCGATAGTTACGGGCTAATTTCTTTTGGCTATTCGAACCTCGAGGGTAATTTCTCCATGTTTGTCGTAGACCCTATTGCCAGCATGCTGCGGAATGGCGATGGGTCTTTAAACCTTGAATACAGGGCTTATCTAAATAATACCCTTATAGGTAAGAACGCAATT
>CANBTK010000415.1 GCA_947372365.1 Flavipsychrobacter stenotrophus
CATTGCTATTTAAACTAAAGCCGAATAAAAACGGTACGAACCACATAGTAAGCACCATAAGCCCCAGCGAAAACATTAATGAAAGCATAATACCATTCATGAACACTTCAGCCAGCCCCTTTTTATTCTCCTCCCCGGCACGGCGCGCCATCTGTATCTGCACCCCACTGCTCAGCCCATAGCCAATCATGGAAAGGATAAGGTAGAAAACGCCCGTAATGGCGCTCACACCCAATTCCCGCACGCCCAGCCTGCCCATAAAAATGTTATTGGTAAAAAAACTAAGCTGCGGGATGAGCAATGCTACAGAGATAGGTAGGGCCAGTTTTATTATGTCTTTATTGGTAGCAGTTACGCTTAATTTGTCCATGGTGGTGTTTGCAGGCAAAATTCCTCGTGTTCATTCCCCTGCAGGTTTTTTGTGTAAAAATATAACTTTACCTTTATAGCCATTAAGAAATTTAGGCGGAGGTACAGATTGCCAGGAAAAAAAGCGATGCAGTACACGAAAAAATAACATTATGTATTGCCCGTAGATTGTGAATGGGAATTACCCCATTTCACACCCCACTTTTACCCGCTGAAAAGATTTTACTACATTTACGTACCAATAGAGGGAATAATAACCCGGCCGGTTTGGCATTTTTTGCTGCATCGGCAAAGTATTCCTATAATTGTGTGCTTTTATGGCTACTGAAAAACAGAATATTTACAGGCAGGTTTATAACGCAAGCGACGATATCAATATCCTTGCGGGTATTGACCGGGTAACCTGCGTGCTTTCCCGCAGGAGCCTGCTCGCGGCAGCTTTTAATGCATCTAACGAGCTGCTTTCGCTGCATTTTGTTGGTTACAGCAATGAAAAACCAGTTTGGGACCTCGATTTCTTCGAACAGCTTTTTTCGCAGGAGCCTTTGCTGCGCGACCGTACTAAAATTACCCGCGCTTTCTTTTTCTCGTCGGCGCAGCTTATTGTGCCTGCCGAATTATATGATGAGACGGAGGCAATGAAATGGTTAAAGCAAGTACAGTTTATTGATATTAACGATGTAGTGAAGCATTACTACCAAAAGGAAGACAAAGCCCATTACCTATATGCTATACCGCTAAACATAGAAGCTTTAATTAAAATAAATTGCGCTGAGGCCACCATTAACCCATTGCCGGCATACCAGTTTGCCAGCAACTACACCCGTGGCGTGCGCCTGCACTGTTTCCTGGCACAGGGGCAGGCTTGCGTATCGTTGTACCACTATGGCACATTGCTGTGGCACCGCATTTTTGATTATGTGGCGGCTGAAGATATCGCCTATGAGGTAAGGATGGTTTGTGAGGAGCATAATATCAACGCAGATAAGATAACCCTGGCCTGCAACACTATAAGTGCTACAGAATATAGTATTGCCAGCGATTTATCGCAGTACTTTTCGGCCGTTACGACAGGTAGCGGGCATACCATCAATTCAGTTTGGGCACCTGCGCTGTCATTAATCAAACAGATAGAGTCATGCGCATAGTTGGCGGCGAGTTCAGCGGGCGGCGGTTCAACCCGCCCGCCAAGATACCTGCAAGGCCTACTACCGAACTGGCCAAGGAAGCACTGTTTAATATACTCAACAACCTCATTGATTTTGAGGAAATAAAGGCGCTAGACCTCTTCGCCGGCACCGGCAGTATTTCATACGAGCTGGCTTCGCGCGGCGCAAAGGAAATTACGCTTGTGGAACGGGATGCCATAACCTTCAGCTTTATTAAGAAAACGGGCACAGAACTCGGCATCACCGAAAAACTACAGGTAGTGAAGGGCGATGTGTTCAAATACCTGAAACAATGTACCGAGCAGTATAATTTCATTTTCGCCGACCCGCCCTACTCACTTGGCAATATTGATGAGATACCCCAGCTCGTGTTCGAAAAGAACCTTTTGCTCCCTGAAGGCATACTGGTGGTGGAACACCCACCCAAAAACGATTACCAGAAACACCCTAATTTCCTGCGTATGAAAAACTACGGCACAACAGTATTTTCTTTCTTCTTACAAAACAAAGCGTAACTTATGGAACGTATCTGCTTATTCCCCGGCACCTTTGACCCGGTTACCAAGGGCCATGTTGATATTATAGAAAGGGCTGTTTCGCTTTTTGACAAACTGGTTATAGGCATAGGGGTTAACTCGTCAAAACAACCCATGTTCTCGGTAGAACAGCGAATAGGCTGGATAGAGGATATCTTCAGGAACGAACCAAGGGTGAAGGTGATGGGCTACGAAGGGCTCACCATCAACTGCTGCAAGGAGATTGATGCGCGCTTTATATTGCGCGGCATACGTTATGTAAACGACTTTGAATACGAAAAAGCCATTGCTGACATGAACCGCATGCTGGCACCCGAAATCGAAACTATTTTCCTCACCTGTTCGCCACTCTACTCCACCATTTCATCAACGCTGGTGCGCGATGTGATACGCAACGGTGGTAATTCAGCACTGTTTTTACCTGCTGAGGTTAAAGTATAGGCGGCTGCACTTTACAGGCAATTGGGCCTTCGTTTTACCTCCATCGGTAACGTAGCATACACAAGGCGTTCACTTTACCTATATAAATATAACACAAACATTACTTTAACAGGCACCGCGTGGCTGAGGCGGCTTGCTTAAAGTAATTTACTTTGTGTATTTTAGCGGTTCTTCAAACCAAAACCAAGTACATGGGTTCAATAAAATCCGCCCTTAGAAAAACATTAAGGGGCATTTACTATTCTGTTTATGGGCAATCGGGCAAAACCATCACCATTAACAATGAACCACACACAGTATCTGCGTATATAGCCAGGGGTGTTAACCCTGTTATTGACGAAACGCCACTAAAACTGCTCATAAACCTCGCAAAAGATGCCGATATCCTTTTTGATATAGGCGCTAATGTGGGCATTATCTCGGTTATCGTTGCCAATAAAATGAAGCCCGGCTCTACCATTTATTCATTTGAGCCAGTACCCAATACTTTTAAATTCCTGAATGACAGCGCCCGCGTACAAAAGGGCAATGCCAAAGTGAAGGCATTTAACTATGCCATCAGCAGCAAAAACGAAACGCTGCAATTCTCTAATATGGAGCGTACCACCCGCAACCACATAATAAAGGAAGCAGCGACCAATACCATACCTGTAACCGCAGTTTCGCTTGACTCATTTTGCGCTGAACATAAGGTAATACCGCAGGTGCTGAAAATAGACATAGAAGGCGCTGAATACTGGGCACTGCAAGGGATGCAGCAAACCCTGAAAAACAATAACTGCAAGGTATTGGTAGAAATACACCAGGAATACCTGCAAGCCAACGGCATTACCGACAAAATGTTTGAAGACTATGTAAACAGCATTGGCTACAAGGTTTTCAATATAGAGGGAAAAGAAATAAGCCCCGATAAAATGATTGCTAATGTGAATGTTATACTGGCCAAAGAACACCCCGGGCAGGCCGTGTTTACAATTTAATGCCGCTTTGCCCGTTCTATATACCTCTCTACCCTTCAATACAAAGCCCGCAATTGGAAGCATCTAAATCAAGGTTGGCATCACTCGATTACCTGCGTGGGCTT
>CANBTK010000416.1 GCA_947372365.1 Flavipsychrobacter stenotrophus
CAGCCAATTCTAACAGCGGCCAACATGAACCCGAGGCCAGGCGATATTTTTTACGGGCATGGCCTGGACACCAACTTGGCCGCCGGGGCATCAGGGGCTAATGTAACCTGGAATTTTGCTTCTGTAACAGAAACAGGGCTGGACACTACAGTTTACATTGCCTGCGATTCTACGCCTTATTGCGATTCGTTCCCCGGCAGCAATATTGCACAGTCGGCCGGTAGCGATATTTATCAGTACTATAGTACAAGTGCAACTAAGTTTTCAAAGATTGGGGAGCATTACCCGGGCTCTAACCTCCTTTATACTAAAACCCAGGAATTGCTGCAATACCCGTTAACCTACAATAATGTATTTGTTGATACTGCAGTATATGCTTATGCCGGCATTGGCTGGATGCACACACAAATTGATTCTTACAAGTGCGACGGCTATGGCACGCTTATATTGCCAACGGGTACCGACACAGGGGTGGTGCGCATAAGGGTGAGTACAACGTCAATAGACAGCAATGCGTTTTCGGGTATCACCCGCACGTGGGCGCTTTACTATTTGTGGTACAAGCCGGGTTTCCACAACCCTATTATGGGTATAGGGTACGATACTGTAGGTTCGGCAACAGGCTCGTTGTTTGTTGCGGGTGCCGAATACTGGGTTAAAAACTACAACCCAGCCTCAGTGCCGGGCATCAGCACGAACCCGTTTGCAATGAAGGCATTCCCAAACCCTGCCAGTGACAACCTGCATATCAGTTTCACTTTACCGGGCTCTGCTACGGCAGCCATAACGGTTACCGACATGCTGGGCAGGGTAGTAGCTACCGTAAGCGGGAAGGAAATTGTAAGCGGCGCGAACACTGTTGTGTTGCCTGTTTCCAGCTTCCCATCGGGTTCGTATATAGTGCGGCTGCAGGGCAGTGCCGGCAGCGTTTCGCAGCAAGTAACAATAAACAGGTAAAAGAAGTAGGCAAAATAGTATTTAAGAAAGTTCCGGGTGCAGCATGTACCCGGAATTTTCATTTTAACACAGTTAGTTTTTTGTAAAAAGGTTATAATCCGTTATCATTCTTATTTTTGCACAAAATCCTTCAGTTGAAGATACATACAGAGAACCTGGTTAAGCATTATGGTAAGCGCACTGTTGTAAACAATGTGTCGTTCGATGTGAGCCAGGGGGAAATAGTAGGGTTGCTGGGGCCCAATGGCGCAGGTAAAACAACATCGTTTTATATGGTTGTGGGCCTGGTAAAGCCTGATGGCGGCAATGTGTTCCTTGATAACGAGAACATTACTCAGTTGCCCATGTACAAGCGCGCGCAGAATGGTATTGGCTACCTGCCACAGGAAGCTTCAATATTCAGGAAGCTATCGGTAGAGGATAATATTACCGCTGTACTGGAAATGACTAAGCTGACAAAGGGCGAACAACAGCATAAGCTGGAAGAACTGCTGGACGAATTCCACCTGCAGCATGTGCGCAAAAGCAATGGCGATGTGCTGAGCGGTGGTGAGCGCCGCAGGACGGAAATAGCCCGAGCACTGGCGGTAAACCCTAAATTCATATTGCTTGACGAGCCTTTTGCCGGCATTGACCCTATAGCCGTGGAGGATATCCAGAGCATAGTAGCCGCGCTTAAATTTAAAAATATAGGTATCCTTATTACCGACCATAATGTGCAGGAAACCCTGTCTATAACCGACCGTGCCTACTTGCTTTTTGAGGGCAAAATATTAAAGGCCGGTACCGCCGAAGAGCTTGCTGCCGACGAACAGGTGAAAAAAGTATACCTTGGGCAGAACTTTGAGCTGCGCAGGAAAAATTATGCTCAAAATGATAAATTGTAAATTGTAAATGATAAATGGGATCTGCAAAGGGTATAAGTACCCTGGTTGGTTTTCAAAATCTCTACATTAAGCGTTGTACACAATTTATCATTTACAATTTATCATTTACAATTTATCATTTACAATTGAATAAAAGATGAGTATTTTAATCAGCCCGGCATTCAGGGGGTTTATCAAGTTAAGGCAAAGTGCGATTGATAATTTCGTGCACAACCCCATTGATACCCAACAGCAGGTATTTAACCATTTAATAGGGTCTGCCCAGTTTACTGAATACGGTAAAAAATACAATTTTGAGCACATTAACAGCATCTCCGATTTTCAGAAAAATGTGCCGATAAACGATTACGAAACCTTAAAGCCATATATACAGCGCATATTTGAAGGCAGCCAGAATATTCTTTGGCCATCGCCTATAACCTGGTTCGCCAAATCGAGCGGCACCACCAGCGATAAAAGCAAGTTTATACCAGTTAGTAAGGAGTCGCTTGATGACACCCATTTCAGGGGGGGCAAGGATGTATTGGCCCTTTACCTGCAGGATAACCCACAAACCAACCTTACGTCAGGCAAATGCCTGGTGCTGGGTGGCAGCCACCAGATAAACCAATTGAACGCGGCATCGTTTTTCGGCGATATATCGGCAGTAATGCTGCAGAACATACCCTTTGCTGCAAAAATGTTCCGCCTGCCTGAAATGTCGATTGCACTCATGAACGAGTGGGAGGAGAAGATAGAAAGGATGGCGCATAGCACCATTCGCGAAAATGTAACTTATATAGCCGGTGTGCCTACCTGGACCATTGTGCTTATAAAGCGCATCTTTGAGATTACCGGCACCAATAACCTGCTGGATATATGGCCTAACCTTGAGCTGTATATACATGGCGGGGTAAACTTTACGCCATACCGCCGCCAGTTTGAGCAATTTATCCCCAGCCCCAATATGCACTACCGGGAAACCTACAATGCATCGGAAGGCTTTTTCGCGGCGCAGGACAAGGAGGATGAAGATGGCATGCTGCTATTTTTAAACCACGGGATATTTTACGAGTTTATGCCAATGTCGGAGTATGGCAAGGAGCAGCCCATGACCCTGACGCTTAAGGAAGTTGAAACTTATAAAAACTATGCCCTTGTAATAAGTACCAATGGCGGTTTGTGGCGCTACCTGGTGGGCGATACGGTACAGTTTACATCGGTGGCACCATTCAGGATTAAAGTTTCCGGCAGGATAAAGCACTTTATTAATGCGTTTGGCGAGGAAGTAATAGTAGATAACAGCGATAATGCAATTGCTATTGCCTGTGCCGAAACCGGGGCAGTTGTAGTAGATTACTCAGCCGCACCCGTTTATATGACCGGCGAAAATACTGGCGGGCACGAATGGGTAATAGAGTTTGAGCACTTGCCTGTGCCACTGGAGCTCTTTACCAGCTTGCTGGATAAGTCGCTGCAGGCAATAAATTCCGATTACGAAGCCAAGCGCCATAAAAACATGGCGCTGCGCATGCCAGTAGTTCACCAGATGCCTAAAGACGGCTTTAAAAGGTGGCTGAAAGACAAAGGCAAGCTGGGTGGGCAAAACAAAGTGCCGCGGTTAAGTAACGAGCGCACTTACCTGGAGGAGATGCTAAAATATGTAGATGGAAACCCTTAACAAAATACTATTACCATAACGTTAAGGGGCAGTGAAATTTAGTGTTTTTTATGCCAATTTTAATGTTATCAAATTATTAAGCCTGTGTTAA
>CANBTK010000417.1 GCA_947372365.1 Flavipsychrobacter stenotrophus
GCCTAGTTTAGCCATGTCGCGGGTGCCCCACCTGTGTTCTATCATGCTTACTATCAGCCACATACCGGTAATATTAATACCGTGGTTAAACATCTGCACCATAATGCCGTGCATGCCCACATTGTTGTGCGCAAAAGCAACAGCACACATTAAACCCATATGCGCTATTGATGAGTAGGCGACCAGGCGTTTGATATCGGTTTGTACCATAGCTATGCATGAAGCGTAAACGATGCCTATTACCGAAAGCACAACAACAGTGTTTGACCAGTATTCAACACCGGCTGGCACTATTGGCAATAACCAGCGCAGTACAGCAAAAAGGCCCATCTTAACCATCAATGCGCTCAGTACAATGGTAACCGGTGTAGGCGACTGCTCGTAAGTATCTGGCTGCCATGTATGGAAAGGGAATATCGGCATTTTAATGGCAAAGGCTACAAATATGAGCCAGAACAGCCACTGCTGTTCCCCGGCTGGCAACGATGCACCTGTATGTACAATGTTAGCCCAAGAGTAACAATTGGCACCGGGGTTCCTTGTAGCGATGTAGATTAAACCTGCGAGCATCATTAAGCTGCCTACAAAGGTGTAAATGAAAAATTTGAAGGTAACTGGTATGCGTTTTTCGCCACCCCATTGCGAACAAAGGAAGTAAACGGGTATCAGCGCAAGCTCCCAAAAGAAATAAAACAGCAGCGCATCGGAAGCCAGGAAAACACCCATAAGCCCCGCCTGCGACAGCAGCATAAAACCATAAAATGCACCCGGCCTTGCTACGTCTTTATTAATCTGGCTTATCATTACCACCATCATAACAATACCTGTAAGCAGGCACAGCATACTGCTCATGCCATCGGCCAGTAAACTAAAGCGGGTGCCCAGCATGGGTATCCATTCACAATCGAAAGTAGCAGGGGGATGGGTATAATTATTTGCGCTTACATATGCCGAAAGTGCCAGGGTAGCCATAGTGCTGATGAGGGCCAGCCCTTTGGCGGAATCGCCTTTTACGGCGAAAGAAATTGCGCCTGTAAGTAATGGTATAAGAATAAGTAATACTAAAGTCATTATGCTAAGCCAAATTTAAAAGTCAAAACCCCAAGGGTTTTCTATTAAACGTTATTTATGCTATCCTATTTATTTAATCCAAAAAAAGCTGAGTGCAAACAGCACCACCATACCCATAACCAGTATAAAGATGTAAAAACCTACCTGGCCGGTTTGCAGCAGCCTCATGCGGTCGCCGCCCCACTTCACAATTTTGCCTACGCCATTCACGCTGCCGTCAATACCCATCCTTTCTACAAACCTATCCAGCAGGCCAGAGAAAATTTCTATTGGGCGCACTATCACCGCGTCGTATAGCTCGTCAATGTACCATTTATTTTCAAGCAGGCCTGCAATGCCTTTGTTAGGGGTAAAGTTAGGCTTGCTGTTTATGGTATAAGCAACAACTATCATTACTATTGATACCGCTACCGAAATGCCCATCAGCATCCACTCAGTACCTGCTGCAATATGGTGCTCGCCCAGGTTCTTTACAACCGGTGCCAGGTATTCGTTAAGCAGGTTGTGCTCGCTCATTACCTCAGGCAGGCCTACATAACCACCAAGTATGGAAAGGATTGCCAATACTATAAGGGGCAATGTCATAGCCGCAGGGCTTTCGTGCAGGTGATGGTGCTGGTCTTCAGTGCCGCGGAAACCACCTGTGAAAGTGAGGAAGTATAAGCGGAACATATAAAAAGCAGTCATCATTGCAGCTACGATGCCCAGCACATACAAAATAGGGTCGTGCGCAAACGCAGCAGTAAGTATAGCATCTTTTGAGAAGAAGCCTGAAAGGCCAGGGATACCCGAAATAGCCAGGCAACCAATAAGGAAGGTAACCTGCGTGATGCGCATGTGCTTACCCAGGCCACCCATTTTACGGATATCCTGTTCACCACCCATAGCATGAATTACGCTACCAGAGCCAAGGAACAACAATGCTTTGAAGAACGCATGT
The DNA here is from genome assembly GCA_947372365.1 of Flavipsychrobacter stenotrophus. GTDB lineage: Bacteria > Bacteroidota > Bacteroidia > Chitinophagales > Chitinophagaceae > Flavipsychrobacter > Flavipsychrobacter stenotropha_D. The sequence continues at coordinate 2,012 of CANBTK010000417.1, forward strand.
GTCATTACATGGAATACGGCAGTAGTATATGCACCAACGCCCAGTGCCAGGAACATAAAGCCCAACTGGCTAACGGTAGAGTAGGCGAGTACTTTTTTAATGTCGTATTGCTTAATAGCTATAGTTGCAGCTACTATAGCGGTTGACAAACCAATAATAGCAACAATATGTAAGGTGAAGGGAGATAATGTATACAACGCATTGCTGCGGGCAATCATGTAGATACCTGCGGTTACCATGGTAGCGGCATGTATGAGGGCCGATACCGGGGTAGGGCCAGCCATCGCATCGGGCAACCATGTATATAAAGGTATCTGTGCGCTTTTACCAGTTGCACCAATAAAGAAGCAAATTGCAATAGCGGTATATACCGAGGAGTCAACAGCAGCATGGCCACTTGTAAGCGCACCTGTAAACTCCTGGTATGAAAGTGTACCAAAGTAATAAAGCACCAGCAGCATACCTACCAGGAAACCAAGGTCGCCAATACGGTTCATTACAAAAGCCTTCTTAGCGGCATTGGTATATTCCCTTTTCTTAAACCAGAAACCAATTAATAAGTAAGAGCACAAGCCTACGCCTTCCCAACCAATGAACATGATAAGGTAGTTAGCCCCCAATACCAGCAGCAACATAGAGAAAACGAACAGGTTAAGGTAAGCGAAGTACTTAACCATGCCTTCGTCATGCGACATGTAGGAGGCTGAATAAACATGTATAAGGAAACCAACACCGGTAATAATAAGCAAGAACAAAGACGACAGAGCATCTACCTGAAAAGAGAAGGGTATATTAAGCTTGCCTGATTGTATGAAATCGAACAAGGTAACTATAACCGGGCCATGAAATGATGGGCTTTTCACTTCCATGAAAATACCAACTGAAACAATGAAAGAAGCCAGTATAGCTGTGCAGCCGATGATACCGGCTACCATTTTAGGCATCTTATTCCACAACAAGCCATTGATTAAAAATCCGATTAAGGGAAACAATGGTATTAAATATACTAATTGCGACATATAAATTTTTATAGTTCAAAATTCAAAAAAGGGGCAGTACCCCTTGTTGAAACTGTTGTGTTTTTAATGTTTTAACCTGTTCAGGATGTTTATATCTACCGAATGCACCTTTCGGTACATCATAACAATAATCGCAAGCCCCACTGCTACCTCCGCAGCGGCCACCACCATTATAAAAAATACAAAAAGCTGTGCATTAGGGTCGTTGTTCATTTTAGAGAAGGCAACCAGCAATAAATTCACAGCATTAAGCATCAGCTCAATGCACATAAAAATGATGATGGCATTGCGGCGCATTAACGTACCCATAATACCTATGCAAAACAGCAACAGGCTTAAAAACAAATAGTGTACTGATGTAACCGGCATATATAAAAATTAAAACTAAAAACTAAAAAATTAAAAGCCCCTATCCTGATGTTACCTTTTTAAGGGCCTGCTAATTATATTGTACTTACTTCTCGTCTACTTTTGAAACATTGGGCAATGAGCCGCCTTCTTTTTTGCCTATTACCACAGCACCTATCATGGCGCTGAGGAAAAGCACACTGCTTATTTCG
>CANBTK010000418.1 GCA_947372365.1 Flavipsychrobacter stenotrophus
TTGCCCGTGTTAATGACACTTATGGCGACCGTAACCTGGTTTGTACCTGCGAGCCTACCGAGGCTTATGCAGAAGCGTAATTGAAAAAATTAAAACTGAAAGATAAAAAATCAAAAACCCGCCTGATGGTGGGTTTTTTGATTTTAAGGAGGGTGGTTATAAATCATGTTCCGTTAGCCTACTCCGCTTACTACCGCATTTGCGGCATAATCCGCTGGTCGAAGCGTCCCGCTTCGTCCTGAAAACAAGCAAGCGTCCCGCTTGCGAGCAGATCAAAGTACCTGATAAAATAGCAGTTCTATAACCCCGTGTTTGGCACCAATATAATCGCGACACCTACCTTGTTGGGGTTCAGTAACAAATCCTGCTCTTACCGCATTGTATATAGCACAGCCACTGCCACAACATTTTTCCATTGGCCATTTAACTGGGTATTTATTCTTTTAGGCTTAGGGCGTACCCGCAAGCGGGACGCTTGCCCGTTTGAGGACGAAGCGGGACGCTTCGACCAGTGCGGTCACATAGCTATTATTGCAATAAATATTATGTAAAAGCCTGAAATGCACCCCTAATTCGGCATGCCCCCCTTAGTAGTTGCCATCGCTTAAAATGGTATATTTACCGCACCATAATAACCACTGTAAATAACGCAGCGGCAGATTAGCAGCAACAACCCATGAAGAAAAAAGTTTTCAGTTTTTTTAGTTTAGTCAAGCAGTCCGGGCAGGAGTTTCTTGAAGATAATGGCACTAAATTGAGCGCTTCGCTGGCCTACTTTACAATTTTTTCTATCGGGCCGCTTCTATTAGTTATTATCACATTGCTCGGTAAGTTTTATAAAAAAGAAGCCGTTACAGCCGAAGTATTTAACCAGGCAAGCGAGTTGGTGGGCAAAAGCGGGGCTGAGCAATTAAAAAGCATGCTGGACAATATAAGCACGCAAGGCAATAATACCCTGTTCAGTGTTATTGGCGGCATTGTGCTGGTATTTGGCGCTACCAGCATCTTTACCGAAATACAAAGCTCTATCAACTACATATGGTCTATTAAAGCTAAGCCTAAAAAAGGCTGGCTCAAATATATCCTGGACAGGCTTTTGTCATTTTCGCTGGTAGTGGGCTGCGGCTTCCTGCTACTGGTAACCCTATTTATTAATATTATTATGGACCTGCTCAACGAAAGGATAGCCCATTTTTTAGGCGATGCAGATACCGTGTTGCTACAGGCCGTTAATATCGGGCTGCTCTATACCGTTGTTACCTTTCTTTTTGCGGTTATATACAAAGTATTGCCTGACGCTAAAATTTACTGGAAGGATGCGCTCACCGGGGCATGCTTTACAGGTATCCTGTTCCTTATTGGCAAGTTTTTAATCACCTATTACCTTGCCGGTTCTAAAAGCGTGAGTTCCTACGGTGCTGCATCCTCGCTCATCATACTGCTTTCATGGGTATATTACTCCTCCATCATCCTTTACTTTGGGGCAGAGTTCACCAAGGTATATGCCATAAAACATGGCAAAGGCATTACCGTATTTGATACCGCCGTTTATATCGTTAAGCACGAAACTAAAGAGCTGCCTAATGTAAAGCACCCCCAGTTGTAACCGCTGGTTGCAGGCATTTTCCTATCTTCGCTTACCCAAAAAATAGCCCACATGTACAAACTGGCGTTCATTGCCCCTTTGGCATTAGTTTCCCTATTTGCAGCCTCTTGCAACCGCAATTCAGGCACTACTGTTGCTGAGCCAGCCAAAGACTACCGGGATAGCCTTGCTGCCATCCTGAAACACCTGCCACATACCTACATAGGCACCTGGGCAAGGGTTTACTGCCCACCGGGTTCCAGCATCACCTATTACGACACTGTACGCGGTTACGAAATGAACCTATACTTGAACCTTGACACCGTTAACCACAGGTTCAATAACGGGCACTGCTCCCTTACTGAAGATAGCACAACCATCTCTTATGCCACTTTTCATTACTGGCCCGGCTACCCTATTGACAACATCACTTACTTCAAAGCGAATGACAGCATTGCAATCACTACATTTCTTTATTCCAATTACTACTACACTTTTAATGGCTTAAAAAAGTAAGGAGGGGGGCAGGTTGGCAAAGGAATTTTCCTATGGGAATAGCAAATGTAAAGAGGCAACCAAATGAACAACAGAGCACAGGTCATTGCGAGGCCCTTCGGCGAAGGGCCTCGCAATGACCCGCCGCTTTTGTATAGGGCAGATGGCCTCGCCGTTGCGAGGCGGCCCCTTCGGCGGGCGAAGCAAACTCAACATAACATGGGTAAAGTACCCGCACAGAAATGCCCCATATGAGGTTGCTTCGGCGAAGGGCCTCGCAATGACCCATTTTTACATTTCCACCTTAGCCAACAAAAAAACCTGCGCCACCCTCTACGACATAAAAAAAGGCATCAGGCGCAGAGCCTGATGCCATAAAATATCTTGATGCTGGTTATTACCTGCTCAATACCGCTGTGCAGGTATCGTTAAAGCCACCTGGAGTGTTAAGGGCTATATAGCTGATAACGATAGAGTTAGACGTAAAGTGCCCACGGCCTGACATTGTAACGCCATTGCCAATGTCCTGACGATCTACATAAACTGAATCGGTATTGCAGTTAAGCCTCATGAAAGCTGTAGTGTTAGATCCGTAGCCACCCAGGTTAACAAGGTTGAGCGCGGTGTCGCCTGATGATGTGCCGGTAACAGCATAGGTATAGTTGGTTACTTTGCAGGTATTGTGGCCTGTATAGTTGCCTTTAAGGTTGTAGCCGCATTTGTAGTGTACTACGCCCAGGTTAAATGTATAGTACTTATTGCCTGTGGTAGGGCTGTATGCAATGAGCGTAACAGGGTAGTTACCCAGTGAAGACGCGCTATCGGCATAAATAAGGAAGTCAGCAACGAAAGTTGGCGTACCAATAATCGTGTCTTTTGCAAGCCTTACGTGTGGTGGCAGCCCGGTAATAGTAAGGGTAACCTTTTCGTTATAATTGCCTGTAAGGAAACGGACATCCATCTTGTAGTGGAATGAATCGTTCTGGTTCACATAAACATTGGTAGCAGTATCAACAAGGTATGCTAGTGGCGGGTTGGTATTTTTGATACACGACCCGGCAAATAGGGATAACACAAGCATGGAAAGTAAAACACAATTCTTCATTTGTAGCATTTTAAAGCGGAAAGATACAATGTAAATTCCAAATATTAAATCGGAAAAATCAATTTCCAAACCGGAAATCCCAAATTCCAAATCCTAAATCCCCAATAACAAATAACAAACTTCAAATAACAAATTCCAAATAACAAAAAAGCAATATGCCAAAATCCCGATTTCAGGTTCTCATTTTGTAAGCTGCCCTACCTGCAAGGCTCCTGAATTTGGCATTTAAAATTTCGAATCCCCTCTTTAGGCTTCTGCCTTTGCCAGCACCCATTTTTTCTCGTTGGTATGCACAACTGTAACTTCTATATTGTAACGGGTACGCAGGTAGGCTGCCATTTGGTTAGCCGCATAAACCGACCTGTGTTGCCCGCCGGTACAGCCAA
>CANBTK010000419.1 GCA_947372365.1 Flavipsychrobacter stenotrophus
GCCCTTATAGTGCCGATGGCTTCTTTGCACATGGCATTTATACCGAATTTGATGGCATAATGGCTATGTACCACGACCAGGGCCTGGTGGCTTTTAAAACACTGGCACAGGGCGAAGGGGTGAACTACACTGCTGGCCTGCCGGTAATACGCACCTCGCCCGACCATGGCACTGCGTTCGATATAGCTGGCAAAAACCTGGCTGACCCTGCAAGTTTCAGGGAAGCGGTTTACCAATGCCTTGATTTACTGGAACAGCGCACTGAATATGCAGCCAATACGGCCAACCCAATGAGGAAGGGCAGGATAGAGCGTGACCCGGAAACAGTGGCCAGCTAATGCAGCCAAATTTGAAAAATGAAATTAATGGGTAGTAAGAAGAACCTGCTTATTGTGGTTTATACCGTACTGATGGCGGTACCCATAATCATATTTGCATTAACAAAAAATAAAGTACTAAAACCCAGGCATATGTATTCATACCTTGCGCTCGGCGATTCCTATACTATTGGCGAGCAGGTTAGTTCTGACATGAATTTTCCCCACCAGGCAGTTGCCATGCTTAAAAAGCAGCAGGCGGACGTAGGTAACCCGGTTATTATTGCCACCACTGGTTGGACTACCGATGAGCTGGCAGCATCTATAAGGGAGCATAACATCAATGAAACCTTTTCATTTGTGAGCCTGCTGATAGGGGTAAACAACCAATACCGTGGGCGCACAGTAGAGAACTACAGGGAAGAATACACTCAGCTGCTGAATAAGTCAATCGGCTTTGCCGGGGGCAAGCCGGAAAGGGTATTCGTATTGTCTATCCCTGACTGGGGCGTAACCCCGTTTGCGGAAGGCAGGGACAGGGCAAAAATTGCGCATGAGATTGATGCCTACAATGCAGCCAAGAAAGAAATTACCCTTGCCCACAAATGCCACTACATTGAAATAACCGAAAGCACCCGCCAGAACGGCCACAACCCGGCCTACCTTGCCGCCGACGGCTTGCACCCATCGGGCAAAGAATATGCCATATGGGCCGAAAGGCTGGCTGCCGAAGTGGAAAAGGAATTGAAAAAGTAGCGTTGGGTAGCCAGGGCACGCCTACAGTTAAAAAAACATGCTAAAGCACAGGCAGGCTTCTGAAAATAGGGATCGCTTATAAATAGATAGGCTTCAATTTCCTGTATCCTTTTGAAATAAAACCTTATTACATTACATTTGACCAAAGATTGCTTATGAAACGGACGTTTTCGTTATTTCTCTTTACCCTGTTTGTTTGCTCGTTGACTGCTTCTGCCCAGTACAGGAGGATAGTTACATTGGCTGGTACCGGTGGCACTGGCGGGTATTTTGGTGATGGCTATACATCAACCGATGCACTTTTGCATGGCCCTGAAGCCGTTGCAGTTGATAAGGCTGGTAACGTGTATATTGTTGACCACCACAATGCCAGGGTGCGTAAAGTATTTAAGTCCACAGGTATCATTGTAACCTTTGCCGGCAATGGCACAGGCGGCAATAACGGGGATGGGTCGGCGGCTACAAGCGCTGAAATAGACCCGACGGGCGTTGCAGCTGATATGAGGGGCAATGTTTTTATCTCGGATGCTAATTTTGGTGTGGTACGTAAAGTGAATAAGCTGGGTATTATTTCGCGTTATGCAGGGGTAGGCACCTACGGGTATAGCGGCAACGGCGGCCCAGCAACCAGCGCAAAGTTGGCGGCACCATCGGGGCTATGTACCGATGCGGCAAGCAACCTTTATATATGCGATGCGGCAAACCACGTAATACGCAAAGTAGATACATTCGGTGTTATCACTACGGTTGCAGGCAATGATACTGCAGGTTATAGTGGCGATGGCAGCCTGGCTATACATGCCAGCCTCGATTCACCATATGCTGTTGCCGTTGACCGTTTAGGCAATGTTTATATCGCTGACCATAACAACAACGTTATCCGCATGGTTGATGCTGCTACAGGCATTATAGGCACTATTGCAGGTACTGCGGGTGTGTATGGCTATACCGGCGACAATGGCCCTGCTACAGCTGCAACCTTAAACAACCCATGCGGCATTGCTGTTGATACATCATATAATGTATTTATTTCGGATGCTGATAACAACGTAATTCGCAAGATTGATAACATGACGGGCTTAATCAGCACTACAATTGGCAACGGTTTTGCTGGTTTTGGTGGCGACCTGGGCGACCCGCTTGGCGCTAACCTTTACCATCCTTACGGCATTGCTAACGATACTTTTGGTACTATTTATATAGCTGATGCCAGCAACCAAAGGGTGCGCAAGGTTTACAATACTACAGTAGGCGTTCATGAAGTTGCCAACAATGCTGGCATTGAAGTTTACCCTAACCCAATTGCAAATGAAATCAATGTTTCAGGACTTAGCAACAACGACAAGGTGCAGGTTTATGACCTTCTGGGCAAGCCTGTAAGCGCGGTTTGGGCAGTTGCAACCAATGGCAGCCAAACCTTTGCTATCAGCAACCTGGCCGCAGGCGTTTACGTTTTGCAGGTAACAGATAGCGAAGGCAATAAAAAGGCAACTATTAAGCTGGCTAAATAAGGCTAACAATATTTTCAAAAAGTAATCCCTTGCTATAACAGCAGGGGATTTTTTTTTCATGGAGGCAATGCCTGCCCTACCCAGGCAATGCAACAATAAAGGCGGCCTTTCGGGCCGCCTTTATTTATCGTTACTATAAACGTTAGTTTATCCTATTGAAACCACTTCAAGTTCAAAAATCAGGTCTTTTCCTGCGAGGGGGTGGTTGGCATCAAGCAAAACCATATCGCCTTGTATATCTACAATCACAACAGGGAATACATTGCCTGCATTGTCGCCCATTTGTAATTCCATGCCTACGGCAGGCTGCATATCAGCCGGGAAATCGCTGGTTGGGTATTCCATTACCATGTCGTCATTACGTTCGCCATATGCTTCGTGCACAGGGATGTTTACAGTTTTTTTGTCGCCAACGTTCATGGTGAGGACAGCTTCATCGAAGCCTTTTATCACCTGGCCTGTGCCTGCTACGAATTTTAACGGCTCGCGGCCTGCTGAACTATCGAATGTGGTACCATCGCTAAGCGTACCATGGTAATGTACGTTGACGGTATCCCCTTTTTGTACTTGTTGCATATTTTAAGTTTAATAAGCGCACAATTTACACCAATAAACCCAATGCAACATTATCTTTATCGAAATTTAGGCATTATGAAATTACGCTATGCAGTGGCCGGGTGCATTTTATTGTTTTTATTGCCTTTATATATTAGCGCAAAAGGCTTGTTTGACACCAGCATCCGGCCTGCCATCGCCAGCCCGGCAAAATACTGCCCATTGCTAAAGGGGAAGCGGGTTGCCCTTATCATTAACCAAACATCTGTTGCAGGCGACTCGCTGCTGCTCGATATTTTGCTGGCCAGGGGTATTAATGTGGTGAAAATATTTGTGCCTGAACACGGTTTCCGGGGGAAGGAAGATGCAGGCGCACATGTTGATAATATGGTGGATAGCGCCACGGGCTTAAAAATCATTTCGTTGTAT
>CANBTK010000420.1 GCA_947372365.1 Flavipsychrobacter stenotrophus
CTGGCCACCTTGCCGAACGAGCTTATTTTACCGAGGTTATTGTCAAGCACCAGGTTTACCGATGCGAGGGTTATAATAAACCGCTTATCGCAGCCACCTATGCTTGCCGGGTTAAGGTAAAGGCAGTTTTCCTGAGCCTTGCTGCCGGAACATGCACCCAGGTAACGCTGTGCCGGGGCACTAAGGCAAGCCAGCAAGAAGAAGAGGGTAGGGAATAGGTATTTTGGCATAAATCAGGGTTTCATGGTGTACTGAATTGATTTTTTAACTGCCTTGGGTACTGCGTGCTTACTTGCTTTTGCGGCAGATGGGTATCATGCCACCAAAGTAAAAGTTGAAGCCGTACTGGCCACTGTTAAACAGGGCCAGCATATCGTCGCTGCCTACAAAGAAGCCGCTAAGGCGTATGCCCAGCCCAGCCCGCACATTGTGGGTAAGCATATTAAAGGTAATAGGCAGGCCTACAGTAAGCAGCTTGGTATCGTATGCGGGGGTAATGGTAACCTGGTTGTAGTACCTGCTGCCGAAGTTGGCATCGCTGGCCATATTGGCTATGATGGTAGCGCTGGCATAGAAGTTTTTATAAGCATGGAAAGTGCCGCCCAGCACCAATGCCGTAGGCAGGTAAACTTTTGTCGCTTTTACGCCGGTATCGGCAGTATAGCCCTGCGCTTTTACATAGGTGCGGAAGTCGTCATAGTCCTTAATATGATCGGCCAGCCCCTTGCCGGTAAGCGTACCGTTGCCGGTAACGTTTACATTGTAGCTGTTTTTATAGGTAATGGAGCCAATATCGGTAATAGCAGCCGAAAGTGACAGTGCGTAGCCGCCTTCACCTTCGCTTTTATCATCGCTGCTGCTTTCAGGCAGTAGGGATACTACTACGCCAATGTCTCCCCCAAAGCCAGTGCCGCCAGATTTGCCGCCAAACAGGTTAGATGTGGTAACGCCGCTTGTGAACGTATTTTCAAGGTTTTGTGCATTGCTGCCAAACTCGATATCGGAATTATTGGCGCGAAAGGTGTCGCTGCCATTTTTGTAAGAAATATCCAGGTTTTTCCCCTTAAGCCCCAGGTAACCTACGCCCATAAGGTAGCGGGCAGTAACGCCTGCTTTTAGCTGCACGGCCTTCGTATTTACCAATACGCCGCCATAGCTCAGCCCCACCTCGCTCCACAGGTGCGCCGTCCAGTTAAAGTTCTGGGCCGTCAGGCTGGTGGTGCCCTGTATGGCAGTGGCAGCATTGGTTATGGTATTGTATAGCGACTTATCAAAGTTATTGAACTCATTAAACGCCCTGAAGCGGGTAGTAAGGGCCAGTGTGTGGCTGCTGTTAATGCGGTACAATACGCCGGGAAGCCTCAGCTCCACAGCTGGCAGCATCATGCTGAATTTATCGTTGTTGGAGTAAGTAAATATATTCTGGCTGCTGCCGGAGTCGCCACTATTCAGTGTTTTGGTGATATTGCCTATTGAACTGATAGTGCCCAGGCTGTTATCAACCCCCATATTGAAGGAGAACAGGTTTACGCCCAGCTTTTCGTTACAGCCGCCCAGGTTGGCAGGGTTCAGGTACATGCTGTTAAGGGTATTCCATTTACTGTTGGATATGCCCAGGTACCTTTGGCCGTAAGAAGTAAGGCAGATTGAAGCTAACGCCAGCGCAGGTAGTAATTTTTTTATCATAAACAATGCGTATTTACGGTTATACAGATACTCTTTTCAACCAAAGCATATCTATTACATAAGCACTATAAAGGTAATAAATATAGAAGGTATTATTTCTTTTTGGAATAAATTTATCGGGGGTGGTAGCTGTTGCCTGGTTTACTGGTGTATTGTTATGGATTTTGCCTGTTATAGCATCTTTAAGTAACAATGGAAGGTGTACAAAGGCCGGGGCGGAAGTTTTTAAGGTATGTGCCGGGCATGTTTAGCCTGGTTACAGTACCTGTTATGCTGGTGCTTTTTACGTGGCTCAGGCTGGCGCAGCGGCCGCATTACCACACCATGGAGGTAAACTGGTATAACGAGGCATACTTTTCCCGTATGAAGTGGTTTCACAAGCCCCCACGGCGGCAGTACCTGCACATAACCTTAACAGGAAAGGAGGGCTCAGATAACGTAAGGATAGCCTTTGGCGAACTGTATATAAGGGAGGTTTACGCCAACAGGGATACCGTGCATGGCGTAGCTTTCCATTTTTCGGAGCACAGCAAGTATGCCGCGTTTGTGCGCGTGCTGGATATGGCTAACATCAACGATATCAGGTATTACATGGCATCGGACGATGGAATTAAAATGTATTACATGGGCAACGAAAGGGCTGAAGAGCCTGGCAAGCCGTTAGGGTATCTATGAATAATAGCTGGCAATTGCCGCAATACCCGGCGCAGGATAGCAGCGGCCTTCCTGCTGTAAAAGGCATGCTAAAAAATTGGCTTGCCTTCATTTTTAATATGAATAGTTGTTACCTTGCCACACCTTTAATTTACTGTTATGCATCCTGTGGCAATATTTACCCTTATAATCATTGTTATCAACGTTGTTGTTTCCTTTAAGGGGTTCAAAAGCCCTTCATTTTTCGAACGCTACCTGTTTAGGGTAGATGATGTGCTTGTGGCAAAGCAATATGAAAGGATGGTTACTTCCGGCTTCTTGCACCTTGACTGGAAGCACCTTATTTTCAACATGATTACGCTGTACCTTTTTGGCGATGGGCTGGAAGCTTACCTGGGCATTGCGCCCTTCCTTATAGTGTATTTTGCCGGGCTTGTGGGCGGCAGCCTGCTGGCGCTGTTTATACACCGCCAGCATGGCGACTATAGCGCCGCAGGCGCATCGGGTGCGGTGTGTGGCATTATTTTCGCTTCCATAGCGCTTTTTCCGGGCATGGAAGTTGCCCCTTTGTTCATCCCGGTTCACGTCCCCGGCTGGCTGTTTGGCTTAGGCTATATCTTGTACACTATTTATGGGGTGCGCTCAAAGGTGGGCAACATAGGGCACGAGGCGCACCTGGGCGGTGCACTGGTAGGCATGTACACAGCAGTTATTTTCCACCCTGAGGCGGTGCAGCATAACCTGGTGGCTATAGCGGTCATCAGCCTGCCATCTATTGCATTCATGTACATCATTATTACCCGCCCCTATGTGCTTTTTGTTGACAATTTTTACTTTAACAGCCACCCCAATGCCACTTTAGAAGACCGCTATAACTTAAAGCGTGCAGACAGGCAGCGCGAGATAGATGGCATACTGGAAAAAATACACAACAAAGGGATAAACAGCCTCACCAAGGCCGAAAAGGATAAGCTGGATGAATATTCTAATTCCCGGTAGGGGTTTCTTTGCAGGGAGTGTTGACGGCGGTTGCAAACCGTCAAATTTGTTTAGGCGCAGGTTGCTGGCGCACAGGGCAACGCCTCAAACCTGCACCAGTTGTGGGTGCGTTGGCGGCGGTTGCAAACCGTCAAATTTGTTCAGGCACAGGTTGCCTGCTCACAGGGCAACGCCTCAAACCTGCGCCAGTTGTGGGTGCGTTGGCGGCGGTAACAAACCGTCAAATTT
>CANBTK010000421.1 GCA_947372365.1 Flavipsychrobacter stenotrophus
ATGCGTCTGATTACAGGAATATCAAATTAAGAATTGAGCCTGAAATCGAAAAATTGGTAAGGCTACAGGGCAGGGCTAGTGAAACAAATCCCGAAGAAAAAGAAATAATGGAATTTGGTATGTACTTTTTATCTAATATGCCGGAACTCTTTGCTGAAGCGGATTTGGAGCAAAAACATCAATTTGTTGGTTCGATATTTCCTGAAAAGCTCGTTTTTACAGAAAACGAAGTTCGAACCAATATTTCAGGAGGGATGCTCGAACTACTAATCAATACTGCCAAGGGTTTTGGAGGAAATAAAGAAGACGGAATAAAAAAATTTATTCCGTCTTCCTGTTTGGTGCCCCGAACAGGAATCGAACCTGCACTACCTTGCGATAACCAGATTTTGAGTCTAGCGCGTCTACCAATTCCGCCATCGAGGCCTTTTCAATTGTAAATTATAAATTGTTAATGGTAAATTGGTTGTTGTCGTTTCCGAAAATATCGGTGTAAACAGGGCATTTACCATTTATCATTTACAATTTACCATTCACTGGTGGGCTGCAAATTTATTAATTCTTTCCTGAATCCGCAATAAGTATTTGCGCCTGTAATACATATCTTTTATTTGCAGTAGTAATTCTTGTGTTATTTCCCCGTTTTCGAAGCGCTGTGTCAGCTTTCCGGCAGCTGCCTGCCAGTTATCAAACTGCTCTTGTATGCCCTGCAAAACCTGTGCGCGCGCAGCTTCACCCTCGGGGCTGGCTTCGTAATCGCTCACTGCCTCATTAATATCCATCATCTCCATCAGGAAGGCGGGTGGCAGGGCGTATTTCTCTTCCTGTTCTAAAACACCATTCAGTTGCAGTACATAGGCCATGGTAGCATCGGTATTGCCCAGCGTTTTGTAGGCTTTATTGTTATGCGCCGCGAGGGTAAGCGCCTCCAGCATTTTGGTGTTATCGCCCTGGGCATACCTGTCAGGGTGGTAGGCTTTGCTGAGTTCGTAGTACCTGGCTTTTACCTGTGCGGCATCGGGGTGGAATGAAACAGGCAGCTTATAAAATTCGAAATAGTTCTCCATTAGTTATGGGTAAAATTGGTGATTGCATGTACCCACCTGCTTGTTCACGGCAGGGGAATTGTATCTTTGCCCGCAAAAATACTAAAGATGCTCCGTATAGGACTAATAAGAGAAAGAAAGGCTTTGCCTGATAACCGTGTAGCCCTTAGCCCGAAACAGTGCAAGAACCTGCAGGCCAGTTTCCCCGGTGTTAAAATTACAGTTGAGCCTTCGCCTATCCGCTGCTTTACAGATGCCGAATACCAGGCCGAAGGCATAGAGCTGAGCAACGACATGGCGGCATGCGATATACTGCTGGGCGTAAAGGAAGTACCTGTTGATAGCCTGATAGCCGGGAAAACCTACTTCTTCTTTTCGCATACCAAGAAGAAGCAGCCACATAACAAAAAGCTGATGCATGCCCTTATTGAAAAGCGCATCAGGATGATAGACTACGAATGCCTTACGCATACCGATGAACAGCGGATATTGGGCTTTGGCTTTTATGCGGGCATTGTTGGTGCGCATAATGGCTTGCTTACTTATGGCAAAAAAACGGGCCTGTACGAGCTGCCTGCTGCCCATTCGGTTAGAAGCTTCAGGGACCTTATTGCCGCTTATGAGCAGGTGAAGCTCCCCAATATTAAAATTGCAGTTACGGGCTCCGGCAAGGTAGCCATAGGCGTGCTGGAAGTGCTGACGCAGCTGGACATAGAGTCGGTAGAGCCGCTGGATTTCCTTACACACGAATATGAGTACCCCGTGTTTACGCACCTTAAGGGCGGCAGCCTTTATGCCCGCAAGGACAATGATATGTTTCACCGTGACGATTTCCATGCCGACCCTGAGGCATATAAATGCTTGTTTTCTACTTACGTTAACCAGGCCGATATATTGATGAACGGTATTTATTGGGAAAAGCGCATACCCCGCTTATTTGAGAAAGAGCAGGTGAAGCGCAATGACTGGCGCATCAGCGTAATATCGGATATTACATGCGATGTGGATGGCTCGGTGCCACTGAACCTGGATTCTTCTACTATTGCCGTGCCGGTTTATGGCGTAAACAGGGCTACCCTTAAAATGGATGAGCCTTACAAAAATACTAAGGAGATTATAGATATAATGGCGGTTGATAACCTGCCTAATGAGCTGCCTTGTGATGCATCGGAATATTTTGGGGTGCATTTTAAGAAATATATCCTGCCTGAGCTGCTGAGCCCGGAAAGCGATATACTCAACAGGGCAACCATCTGTGCAGAGGGCAAGCTCACACCCAAGTATGAATACCTGGCGGACTATGCTTATTAGGTTGTACCGGGCGGTGTTGTAAATGTTGAATTCTGGTTTGATGTTATTCGTTCCCGCAAAGCGCGCAGAGGTTCTGCAAAGGGAGGGCGCAAAGCCATGTTGTCACTACATGTTGCTTTGCCTGAACCGGAGGGTGGCGAGTTGAAAATATGCCGAATGGTATATTTTGTGCTAGTAGTAAAAACAGCACCTAAATTTTAAATGGGATAGCCCGTTGTGCGGTTAGAGCGATATGCCACCCTTTCAGGGTTTTAAAAAAGGGAGTAGGCTTCTATACTATAATAATGGCACCTCTTCGAGGTTTAAAGAACCCTGTAAGGGTGGCATTATTGTAGGGAATTGTTGAAAATCATTTACAAAACCCTGAAAGGGTGGTATAATTTTTCCATCGCACAACAGGTTGGGATAGCTATAAAAGTACAATGGCTGAATGGTAGCTTTTACAACTACTATTCAGCCATTAATATATTATGCGGCTGTATGCCGCCGGTTATTTTACGAAAGGGGGTAATTATTTGCTTGCGGCAACCTTTTCCATGTAGTCTTTTAATTGTTGCAATGATTCAAACTGAACCTTGTCTTTGCCATAGCCCATTTTCCAGAACCTGAAAGCAGGGTCGGGGTTGGAGATACCTTTCCACAACTTGATGCCAAGCTCTTGGTGCTCATAGTCCATAGATTTTTTATTCTCCGTTACCAACGGCTCAAACCCTAAATCAAAAAGGTCGTCTTGTGTTATTTCCAAATCAGCCATGTTGCAAAATTAGCATAAAGTAAAATGAATTGCAGCTATACCCGGCGTTTTTTATTTACATTAATTTTAGTTTAATCTTGTATTTGGCTTTCGGTTAGGGTTGGTTGTGTTTTATATGGCGCTGGTACTCTGTTCCTCAATTCGGTGGGTCCGGGCAACATAGTTACACCTTCAGTAGCCCAAACTTATACAAGCCATTAACTGGCTTATTGTCCCAGAACAATTCAAAATCTTCCAGCCCGGCAGCTTCGTAGCTGGCCATTACTTCCTGCAAAGTGAGTGTTTTGGTATTGTTAATACTAAGCTGTGGTAGTATGCCTGCAAGCCATGCACCCTGTTCTTTATCTACTTTTATTTCCACGGTTTCCCGCTTGCTCATAAAGGTGAGCGAAGCCATTTCCCATGTATTGCCCTTCTTTGATTTGGTGTAGTAGCTCACCTCCGGCTGCC
>CANBTK010000422.1 GCA_947372365.1 Flavipsychrobacter stenotrophus
CTGGAAACTACCAGTAGCAAAGAAAGTAGTATGCGGCGCATGTGGCTTGTTTTGTGCTTAAAGATAGTCAATAGCACAAAACCTCAAAGAAGGGGCTATGTAGCACCCGCCTTTGAGGTTTATTCATGCCACTCCCAACGGGGTTGAGCACTTTAACGTATATCCCTTACAGTATATTTAGTATTTGCTCCTTAGCTTTTTCCAGCTCGTCCTTCATGTTGATGACAATCTGCTGAATTTCTGCGTGGTTAGCTTTGGCGCCGAGCGTGTTTATCTCGCGGCCCATTTCCTGTATAATGAAGTTGAGCTTGCGGCCAATAGCCACATCTTTATTATCAACTGTCTCGTGGAAATATTTGCAATGTTGTGTAAGGCGTGTTTTTTCTTCCGAAAAGTCCATGCGCTCCAGATAATAAATCATTTCCTGTTCCAGGCGGTTTTCGTCAATTTTTTGCTTGCCCACAACATCTTCCAGCCAGCCGTTCAGCCTCGCCCTTACCCTTTCGGTCCTTTCGCCTTCCAGCGGTATCACCCTGGCCAGCAGGGCTTCTATATTCGCTACGCGTGAATGAATGTCTTTGTACAGCACTTCGCCTTCGTGCCTGCGGTGTTCCATAAGGCTGTTAGCGGCCCTCTCCACAACTTCCCTTACCTTTTCCCAATCTTCCGGGGCCAGCGCATCCTGGTCGGGCGCTACTACCTCGGGCATCCGCATAAGGGTAGATATGATGTTGTCTTCAGGCAGGCCTATCTGTTCAGATATCTGCTTCATGCCCTGGTAATAGAAGAGCGCAAGGTCGGTATTAACTACCATTGGCTTTGAAGCGCCTTCTTGCTTTACATTTATAGTAAGGTCAATAGTGCCGCGCATTAAAATGTTATTGAGCAGGCTACGTATATCAAACTCGTAATTACGAAGTATTGGGGGCAGCTTTGTCATTACTTCAAACTGCTTGCCATTAAGCGCTTTAATTTCCACAACCACCTGCCGGCGGTCAATTGTAGCATCTGCACGGCCAAAGCCAGTCATCGAATATAACATATTGGTTTCTTTATGGCAAAAGAAAACAAAGTTTTACAATAAATTAGCCAAAATCTTGTTTCAAAGCCCATTTTGGTAAAAAAATCCAAAAAAGGGGCGCTGTTGCAGCAATAGCCTGCATAATTGGCTATATTTGTTTCGTACTATTCATTAATCATGCGTAAATATTTCCTACTCTTCTGCCTTGTACTCTCCGGAGTAACTTTTGCCCAACAGCAACAGCAGGTGCGCTATGATAATAATTACGTACCCCCTACCAAGGCACAACTGGAAGCCAAGCGAAAAGAGCTGCAGGATGCCATAAGCGAAACCGAGCACCAGCTGGAGGACATTAAGAAGAATAAAAATGCCACCATGAGCCAGCTGAAGGCCCTGCAATACAAACTTGCACAGCGCCAGCGGCTTATTGCCAATATTAATGACGAAATGGAAGGCATTGACCATTCGATAGTACAATCATCGAAGGAGATACTAACGCTTAAGCAAAAACTGGAAATGCTGAAAGTAAGGTATGCCCAGTCTATCCGCTATTCGTACGAAACCCGCAGCTCTTACGACATGCTGGCGTTCCTTTTTTCATCTAACGATTTTAATGATGCTGTGCGCAGGATGAAGTACCTGAAAAAATTCAGGGATTTCCGCAAGCAGCAGGTAGACCAGATTAACGAGACCCAAACGCAGATACAGCACAAAATTGGCGACCTGAATAAGGAAAAAGAAGAAAAGGACCAGTTACTGGCGTCGCAGAAACAACAAAGCCAGTCTTTGCTGGGCGATGTAAAGGAAACCAACAATGTAATTCAGGACCTCAAAGGCAAGGAAAATGAACTGCTGAAACAGGCCGAGAAAAACCGTGTTGCCGCAGCCCGTATCAACAAATTCATACACGACATAATAGAGCGTGAAATGAAAGCGGCGCTGAAGAAAGCGGAGGAAGAAGAAAAACGCAAAGCTGCTGCAGCAGCGGCTGCAACAAAACAGGCTACAGCCGGCAATGGTACCGAAAAGCCAAAGGATACCAAAGTAACCCCAAATGCTGTAGCCATTAACAACCCGCCACCCCACCCTAAAGCACCTAAGGCCGACGACCCGAACCTGATGCTGACGCCTACCGACGTGACGCTGGCCAATAACTTTGAGGGCAATAAAGGCAAACTATACTGGCCGGTGGCGCAGGGTACTATTTCCGACCACTTTGGCGTACACCCCCACCCGCTTGCACCTAAAGTTATGATGAGCAATGACGGCGTTGACATACGCACTACCCACAATGCCGCCGTAAGGGCCGTATTTGAAGGCGAAGTGAGCGGCGTAATTACCGTTGAAGGTTCAAAGACAGTAATGGTGCGCCATGGCAACTTCTTCACCGTATATAACAACCTTTCTTCTACATCTGTAACCAAGGGCCAGCACGTAAATACGCTCCAGTCCATAGGGGTTGTTGACAATAACGATGAGGGCGACCCTACCGTGAAATTCCAGATATGGAAGTCAACAGGCAAGGGGCATATGACCACCCTAAACCCTGAGCAATGGATTGGTAAAGTGCGCTAAAACAATTGGCCCGCGTTTGGTTTGAAAATTTTTCTTGACAATTGGTCCTAAGGTATCGTGTGACATCGTGACAAGTTGCTATAGTGACCCAAACTTTTGCCAGGTACGCCAACGAAATTTATAGAAAATAATATTTGTAACCAGGGTTTCCATTATGCGGGTAACTATCGTATTATTTTGTTTGTTATTTTCATACGCCGCACCCGCGCAACGATTAAACGTCCGCGCTTGTAATGTCGCCTGGCCACCCAAAAAAAAGACTGCCCCCAAAGCTGATGACCCTACCCCTACTGACATTAAACCAGCCATCAATTTTGAAGGTAACAAGGGTAAATTATACTGGCCTGTAGCTAACGGCTATATCTGCGAACACTTTGGCACCCACCCGCACCCACTTCCCCCTCATATTCTGGTAGATAATCAGGCCATCGATATACGTACCACTAAGAATGCGCAAGTGAGGGCTGTGTTTGAAGGTGAGGTGAGTAGTATTACCGTTATTGCCGACAAAAAAATGGTAATTATACGGCATGGTAATTATTTTACAGTTTATAACAACCTTTCTTCAACATCTGTATCAAAAGGCCAACGTGTGAATTTATTACAACCCATAGGTGTAGTGGATACCAATGATGCAGGAGAACCCACCGTTAAATTCGGTATGTGGCAATCCAATTATAAAAGTAGTTCCATACCTCTAAATCCCGAAACGTGGCTAGCCAGGATACGGTAGGTTTTTCTCATACAGCTTCTTACATTTTCTTCAACGTATTGAAGAAAATGTTTCAGGCTATTGAATAAAATGTAAAAGGACAATTATCACGTTGATAATTGCCCTTTTTTGTATTCAGTATGGCTGCGTTATTTACTTTCCAGCCGTATCATTGGTATAATCATTTCCTCAATAGATATACCCCCGTGCTGAAAGGTATTGCGGTAATAATTTACGTAGTGGTTGTAGT
>CANBTK010000423.1 GCA_947372365.1 Flavipsychrobacter stenotrophus
GTTGCTTTTATCGCAATGTTTTTCGCCCGTAAACAATACAAACCTACCAATGCCCAGCACCCTCAGCTGAGAAATGGCATTGTTATACATAGCCTTATCGCGTTCGTGGTACTCCTCATAGGTACACTTGTTGTAGAGCACATCACTAACCGTATTAAAATTATCGCCATAATACCTGCTGAAAGTGCCGATATTCATATATGCACTCCGTTTTATGCGATTGTAGGTATTGGCCAATTCAGGCGAGTTAACCACTGGCAGGCTTAGGGTATCTATATAACGCAGGCTGTTGGCTATATAATCGGGCTTAGGCACACCCGGTGGCTCCAGCAGCCTGAGGGCTTTAATGAACTCCATCCGTTCAAAATCAATGCCGTGTATGGCTATGTGCCCGCCCGTTGCCCGGTTATAGGCATAGAGCCGCCGCCAAAAGGCTTTGCCCTCCGCCGTGCTGTTGTAAACCAGTGAGGGCTGTGTAATAAAGGTAGTATCGCCAGTTGCCAGGTAACGGTTATACAGCCAGGCTGCGCTGTACCCTATTTCCATAAATACGTCATTTACGCTGCGGTTTTCGTGCAGGTATTTGATAAGGGCCAGCTTTACAGCAGGCACAACAGCCATATCATGAAATTCGCCCACTATAAAGCCCTCATAACCATCCATCGACTTGTCTGCCACCATTACCAGCCCATTGGCGCTATCGGGCATAAAACAGCCCGGCCACTGCCCCCGGCAGGCAGCAGGCAACCCCAAAAACACCAAAATGATATACCAAAGCCTCCGCATACCTAAAAAGTAATGTATCCCCGAAAATAAGTTAATAAAAGAGATTGGCACTACAAACCAGCTTTGGGTGAGTGGTTACCAGCTTTCAGCCACCGCAGGATAATGACTATGCCAGGCAGCCTATACATAGATTGGGAAAACAAAAATGCCCTTAAATATACTATTAATTAACTTGCACCGATGTTTGCCGACATAATCCTCCCGCTTAACCTCCCCCAGCTGCTTACCTATGGCGTTCCTGTAGAAATGCAGGACCTGCTGTTGCCCGGCATGAGGGTGGAAGTAGCGCTGGGTAAAAACAAGCAATATTCAGGCATCATAAGCCGGCTGCACAACTTTAAGCCGGAAAGCTACCAGGTAAAGCCCATAAAAAGCATCATAGACGACGTGCCCATTGTTAACAAGCAGCAACTACTCTTCTGGCAATGGATATGCGCCTACTACCTTGCAGCGCCCGGCGAGGTAATGCAGGCTGCCCTGCCCGCACACCTTAAACTGATGGGGGAAACCCGGCTGGAATGGATAGCTGATGAAAACGCGGCCCTCAGATGGAGCGGGCCGGCTAACCTGCTGGTGGATATATTACTGCTCAAAAAAGAAATAACCATATCGGAAATGCGTGGCATTGTAGGCCCAAGGCACTTTGCCTCCGTGCTGAATGAATTGCTGGAGCAGGAAGCCATAAGCATTAACGATAGCCTGGAACCTACCTACCGCAGCCGAAAAGAAAAAATCATAGCCCTTGCCGATACTTACCACGAGGAGCCTGCACTCATAGCACTGTTTAACCAACTGCAGCGGGCCCCCAAGCAACTGGAGCTACTGATGGCTTATACCGAGCTATCTATAAAGCAGGCTGTTGTGCGCCAGGCCGACCTGGTGGAGCGCGCAGCCGCAAGCCCGGCACAGGTAAAGGCATTGATAGACAAGGGCGTATTTGTGGTGGAAGAAAAAGATGTGGACCGCATACCCGCCCGCCTGAAGCAGGAAGAAAAGCTGGTGGTGTTCACACCCGCACAGCAGGTAGCCTACAACGAACTGAATAAAGGGCTTGCTGAAAAAAGTGTCACCCTTTTGCATGGCGTTACGGGCAGCGGCAAAACCTTGCTCTACATCCGTAAAATAAACGAGTGCCTGGCTGCTGGCAAGCAGGCGATATTCCTGCTGCCCGAAATTGCGCTCACCACACAGCTGGTGGGCCGCCTGCTGGCATACTTCGGCGATAGCCTGGGTGTGTACCATTCGCACTTCAGCAATAACGAGCGGGTGGAAATATGGGAGAAGGTGCGCAAAGGAATTTACAAAGTAGTAGTTGGCCCGCGCTCTGCGCTTTGGCTGCCATACAGCAGCCTGGGCATAATAATTGTGGACGAAGAGCACGAAGGCTCCTACAAGCAGCGCGACCCGGCCCCGCGCTTCCATGCCCGAGATGCAGCCATATACCTGGCTTCGCTGTTTGATGCTAAAGTAATACTGGGCTCCGCCACCCCATCGCTGGAAAGCCTGTACAATGTGCAGCAAAACAAATATGGCTACGCACCACTTAAAGACCGATACCTGGGCGTTAACATGCCAGTGATAGAAGTCATCAATGCCAAGTCGCTGGACGGCGGCAAAAAAGGAGGGCAGAAACTACTAACGCCGGAGCTGCAACAGGCGATAATTGAAACGCTGCAAAACAAAAAGCAGGTAATACTTTTCCAGAACCGCAGGGGCTATGCCCCCTTTCAGATATGTATGGTGTGCGGCTGGGTGCCACAGTGCAAAAACTGCGCGGTATCGCTTACCTACCACAAAAGCACCGACAAAATGCACTGCCACTACTGCGGCATAAAATCGGCAGTAATGAGCGCATGCCCTTCATGTGGCAGCAACAGCCTGGTAAGCAAAAGCTTTGGTACTGAAAAGATAGAAGAAGAGGTGCAGCAGGTTTTCCCTGAAGCCCGCATTGCCCGCATGGACGTTGACAGCATGCGCGGCAAAAACAGCATGGCTACCCTGCTGGAGCTGCTGGACAAAAATAAAATAGACATACTGGTAGGCACACAGATGGTAGTAAAGGGGCTGGATTTTGCTTCGGTATCGCTGGTAGGCATACTGAGTGCCGATAGCCTGCTCAGCTTCCCCGACTTCAGGGTAAACGAAAGGGCTTTCCAGCTCATGGAGCAGGTGAGCGGCAGGGCAGGCCGGGCCGATGGCAAGGGCCGTGTGCTCATACAAACCTACAACACCCAGCACCCAGTACTGGAGTGGGTAAAAAACCATGATGTTGCCGCGTTTTACCGCAACGAAATAAAGTACCGCGAGCACTTTGCCTACCCGCCCTTCAGCAGACTGATAAAGATAGTATTCAAACACGAAAACGAAGCCAAAACCATAGCTACCGCCAACCACATGGCTGAAGCCATAAAAGCCTTTACGGCATCGAAGCTCAATAACCCGCCCATCAACATAATTATACAAGGCCCGGGGCCGGCCATAGTATCGCGCATCCGCAACCAGTACATACAGGAAATATGGCTGAAATGCCCCCGCGACAACAAAGCCCTGGAAACCATAAAAAATTGGCTCAAAACCCAGAAACAGCACACCCTTTCGCTAAAAACCCATGGCAATGTGCAGGTAATTTTTGATGTGGACCCGGTGTAAATTGTAAATTATAAATGGTGAATTATAAATTGGTGCTTAGTGAATTGAAAAATGTATTTACCCCACGGCGAAAAGGCTTGCATCATTTGAGGTAATCTGGTGCCTACTTTCCCTTTTTGG
>CANBTK010000424.1 GCA_947372365.1 Flavipsychrobacter stenotrophus
ATTGCAGAATGCAATAAAGTATTGCAAAACTGCCGGTACTACGCCTGCTGCGCCATTGGTGGGGGCAGTTACTACGCGGCTGAAGGCTGCATTCTCTTCATTAACCGCCAGTGCGAAGCAGCTCACCCAGTCAAGGGTATATTTGAACGAATGCCCGCCGCTCCTAATCACCTCAATCCACTCCGTATAATTATCGTAGGTTTTGCCTTCGGTAAGTTTTTTATTAAGCGCGGCAGCCCTGCGGGTAACATTAAGCCCACCCGGCAGTTCACCACCTATGTGGCAGCCCCTGAAGGTGCAGTCGCGCATAACGCCCCATATTTTCATTACCCCTTCCAGTGTTTCGGCTTCGGTGCGCCAAACGTTTTCATTCAGCATTACCACGCCAGATATATTGAGTCCCGTTGCCTGTGTGGCTGCCAGCAGGTCGTCCGCTTTTTCAATAGGGTAGGGCAATGCTGCATGTGCATCAGCGCCCAGGTCTTCGCCCTCTTTTACCACAAACCCGCCACCTATGGAATAATAGGTTTCAGCTATTTCATCGCCCGTAGAAAAAGAGCACAAAAAAGTAAGCGCATTGGGGTGGAAGGGCAGGCTTTCGTCAAAAAGGAAAACCACATCAACCGCAGGGTCGAAAACCAGTTCCTTTTCCCCGTTCAGCTTCAGCCTTTTGTGGTCGCGGATATATTCCATGCGCGGGGTAATCTGGTTCACATCAAACGTTACGGGGTCTTCGCCGCACAGGCCCAGCAAAACAGCTACATCGGTGCCGTGCCCCTTGCCGGTTTTGGCCAGCGAGCCGTACAGCAATACTTTCACCGAAAGCACATTGCCTATCCCTTTATTTTTGATGCTTTGTATAAAACGCTGTGCCGCGCGCCATGGCCCTAATGTGTGAGAACTGCTCGGGCCTATTCCTATCTTAAAAATGTCAAATACTGATATGCTTTCCTGTTTCAAGTTGGTAGTTGTGCTAATTAAAAAAGGGGAAATCGAAATTTCCCCTCAAAGATACTTGTAAACCTATTATATTGCTGTTAGCCCCGTCACAATTTCAAATCCCCTCACAAAGCCTGGGTTTCCCGCGAAAATGGCGCATTAAGCTGCCATTTATAATTTACCATTTATAATTTATAATTGATTAAGGCATTAACACGGTATCAATTACATGTATAACGCCGTTTTTCTGGTACACGTCTTTAATGGTTACTTTGGCTTTGCCGCCCTTGCTGTCTTTTATCATAAGGCTTTTGCCGCTCATCATAAAAGTAAGCTCTTCGCCCTGCACGGTTTTCAGCATTGTTTTGCCACCGCCGGCTTTAATTTTTTCCATCAGCATTTTCGAATCCATTTTGCCAGCAACTACGTGGTAGGTAAGTATTGTTGTCAGCTTGGTTTTGTTTTCAGGCTTAACCAGGGTTTCTACGGTGCCGGCTGGTAATTTGCCAAAGGCTTCGTTAGTAGGGGCGAATACAGTGAATGGCCCTGCGCCCTGCAGCGTTTCTACCAGCCCTGCAGCCTTAACAGCAGCTACAAGCGTTGTGTGGTCTTTTGAGTTCACTGCATTTTCAATGATATTCTTTGACGGGAACATTGCGGCACCGCCTACCATAGTGGTTTTTTCTTTGGCATAAGTAAATGTGGTGTTGCCGGCTATCAGGGCTACTGCCAATACAGGGACTAAAAAAATACGTTTCATTACGTCGTTGATTTTTTGGTTAAAAATTGTTTTACCTATACACCTACGCCATCTGTTGTTTTATAGTTTTTCCAGGCGGAAATATTTTTCAGCGCAAGCAGGCACAAAAAAAACTTCCCGCCAACTAGGCGGGAAGTTTTAAACACATATTGAGTAAAGGCAAATAGCAGGCTTTAATTATTCCCTAACCCCACTATTTACAAACCACCATTTATAATTTACCATTTATAATTTATAATTGGTTATTCGCCCATCTTCATAATCCTTTCAGTTTTCAGTTTTACGCCGGTTTCGTTGTCATAAACAACAATCATGTAGGCACCGCTTGCAAGCGAGCCCATGTCAATTGAGATAACATCCTGCTGGCTGATTGCCAGCCTGCCATCCACCGCGAATACCGAAACATTCACCCTTACAGGCGATTTAATATATACCACCGATTCCGATGGGTTAGGGTAGATTTTGATATCAATTGCAGCAGGGGCAATGTTGTTGACACCCAATGCAACGGTGTACCCGGCAGATAGGCCTGTACAGCCATTGCCGTCGGTTACCTCGGCAGTGTAAATACCATCGGCTGTTGGTGTTATCGTTGCCGCTGTTTCGCCTGAAATAAGCGTGCCATTCAGGAACCATTTATAAGAAAGGTAGCCTGTGCCGGCGCTTAATGTTGTGCCCAGCGAAGTAATAACGGGGACAGGCAGCGCATTAACAGTTACAACCATGGCGGTTGCCGCTGTGCCACATGAATTAACAAAGGTGTACACAATGGTATCCATGCCCGGCGTTACGCCTGTAAGGCTGGTGCCAGCCAATGCGCCTTTGGCATTGGTGGCGCTCCATGTGCCGCCAACAACAGTATCGGCCAGTGTTATTGCAGAGCCAACGCAAACCGATGAAGGCCCGGTAATGCTGCCTGCAAAAGGCAGTGGGTTAACAGCTACACTATGCGATGCTACCGCTGTGCCGCAGGTATTAGTTACTGTATAAAGGATAGTGTCAATACCCGTAGAGATGCCATAAACCAGGCCAGCGCTGTTAACCAGTGCATTGCCGTTTGTTGCCGTCCAGGTGCCGCCCGCCGCAGTTTCGGTGAGGGCTATTGACGAACCGGAGCAAACCGTGCCAGCGCCACCGATAGTACCAGCTATTGGCATAGGGTTGATGCTCATAACCCATGATGCAGATGCAGTGCCGCAGCTATTGCTTACGGTATAAATTATAGTATCTACGCCTGCGGTAATACCGGTTACTACACCAGCTATAACAGTTGCATGGGCGTTGGTAGCATGCCATGTGCCGCCGGATGCAGCATCGGTAAGCGTTGTTGCCGAGCCAGCGCAAACTGACGTGGCGCCTGATATGGAACCTGCATTGGGCATTGGGTTTACGGTAATTACTGTAGTAGCAGTTGCTGTGCCACAGCTATTGGTAACAGTATAAACAATGGTGTCAATACCAGCGGTAATGCCAGAAGCGACACCTGTGCTCGAAATAACAGCACGGCTGTTTGTCGCGCCCCATGAGCCGCCCGTCGCGGTGGTGGTAAGGGTTGTTGCTGAGCCTGTGCAAACCGTAAATGCCCCGCTTATAGTACCCGCTGATGGCAATGGGTTTATAGTAATAGCCCTGGTAGTTGTTGCAGTGCCGCAGCTATTGCTTACCGTGTAAATAATGGTATCAATGCCCGCAGTATATGCGGTAACCAACCCGCCCGAAGAAACAGTTGCGCGGCTATTGGTAGCGCTCCAGCCGCCGCCTGTTGCGGTAGCAGACAGTGTTGTTGTTGCGCTTTCGCAAACGGCACTTGCTCCTGTTATACTGCCCGCATTAGGCAGTG
>CANBTK010000425.1 GCA_947372365.1 Flavipsychrobacter stenotrophus
TGATATTCAACTCATTTCTTGTAAAGAACTATTTTGTTACTTATTACTTTTATAACAGTCGCAACTATTAAAGCTGGACTTACGACTTATCACTTACTACTTACGACTCTGCTGATATTGTCCATGATCAATTGTGTGTCAGGGGTAACCAAATCGGTTAACCAGAATGGCGCAATACCTATCGCTAAGATGCACAATAACAAAGCTATAGAAGCAAATTTTTCATTCCAGGTGGCATCCTTGAAAGTAAGGAAGTCAGGGTTTTTGATAGGGCCCATAACCGATGCGCCTGTTGCCCGTAAGATATATACAGCCGTTACCACAATAGAGGCACACGCCAGTACTGTAGCTACGCGGCTGAACGTATCAGGGTTTTGCCATGCGCCAACGAATATGGTCATTTCAGCAACGAAACCGCTGAGCCCGGGCAAACCCAAAGAACATAAACCAGAGATAACAAATATGGTAATGATGAACGGAATCGTTTTCAGCAAGCCGCCCAACTGCGCCACCTGGCGCGTGTGGGTACGTTCGTATATCATACCAATAGTACCGAAGAAAAGGGCTGTCATAAGGCCGTGAGATACCATTTGCATAACGGCACCCGTAATAGCCGTTTTGGTAAGCATACCAATACCGAATATTACAAAACCACAGTGGCTAACAGATGAATAAGCATTGATGTATTTAAGGTCGGTTTGCATAAGTGTTGCAAATGCCCCGTAGATAATAGCGATCGTTGATAACAGGATGATGATCCATGAATATTCGTGTGCAGCTTCCGGCATGAGGTAAGTAGCAACCCTCAAGCAACCATAACCGCCCAGCTTCATAGAGATACCCGCCAGGAACATAGACGCCGCTGTAGGTGCGGATGAGTGACCATCAGGCGCCCAGGTATGGAACGGGAACATGGCAGTGAATATGCCAAAGCCTACAAACATGAGCGGGAAAATGATACGCTGCGATTCCATAGGAATGTGCATTTTTGAAATCTGCAACAGGTCAAATGTGTGTGCGCCATTTACATTAGTATTGAAATACAGGCACAACAAACCAATAAGTACCAATGCAGAACCACCCATCAACATCAAGGCAAGTTTCATAGCACTGTATTCCTTTTTGCCGCTACCCCAAATACCTATCAGCAGGAACTTGGGTATTACCGCCACTTCAAGGAAGAAGAACATCGTAAACAGATCGAGTGAAATGAAGAAGCCATAGGCGCCCATACTGAGTAACAACAACAGGAAGAAAAACTCTTTGGGCATTTTATCAACGTTCCATGAAATAAGGATGCCCGCCAGTACAACAACTGCAGTAAGCATTATCATAGCGATTGAAATGCCATCAACCCCTACGAAGTACTCGATGTTCATAGCTGCAAACCAACTCATTTTTGATTGAAACAGCATCTGGTTAGTATTGCCGGCAGCCCTTTCGTTCATGTAGGTAAGCATCATGTAGCTACTATAACCCAATTGTGCCAGTGAGCCCAGTAAGGCAACAAGCCGTGCATTTCTGGGGCCACCAAACATTACAGCCAGTGCAGCTACAAGTGGTATTATCAAGAGTATGGATAAGTTGACCATTTTAAAAAGTAAAAATTAAAAGTAAAAAATTTTAAATCCAAATCACTTACATAACACGTCACCCGGCACCTGTTCCGCTTTTTTTGCGGAGGGACGGGGTTTATGCTCATTTCCACCAATAAATAAATATCAAAACAAAGCCTATAACACCTGCAAAAAAGTAAGCTGCATAATTTTGCACCCTGCCCGATTGCATCCTTTTTATTAAGTACGATATTTGTTCTGTTACAAAAGCAAGCAGGTTCATTGTGCCATCTACAATATTCTTATCAATCCATGCGGCGGGGCGGCCTATGAGCTTAAATACCACCTTTTTGGTGATGAATAGGTACACCTCATCGATATAGAATTTGTGGTAAGCTGCAGTGTATAAGCCCTTAAAGCCGTCAGCCATTCGCTGCGGTGTAGGGCTTTCTTTCTTATAAAAAGCCATTGCCAGGAAGATGCCACCACTTGCCAAAAGCACAGGGGCTATAGAGAATGTAATATGAAACTCAGTTTCCAGGGCTTTACCATCGCTTGTTACCAAGTGGGCGAACGGTACGAAGCCGGCACATACTGAAAGTAAGCCTAAAATCATTAATGGCAGTTTCATGGTGAATGGCCCTTCGCCATGATCGTTGTGGCCGTCGTCGGTTGCATGGGCATCGTGGCCATGGCTGACAGCATGGTATTCTTTGCTCCAGAAAATGCTGAAGTATAAACGGAACATATAAAATGCGGTAATGGCTGCTGTTGCAATAGCTAACACAAAAATCGTCATGTTGGAATGGTATGCAGCCTGCAGTATTTCTTCCTTACTGAAGAAACCAGCGAATGGAGGGATACCAGCAATAGCAAGGCAAGCCAATAAGAATGTAATATGTGTAACAGGCATCAGCTTGCGCAGGCCGCCCATATCTTTCATTTCGTTGCTATGCACATAATGGATAACAGAACCTGCCCCCAGAAATAATAATGCCTTAAACATAGCATGTGTAAACAGGTGGAACATGGAAGCCATGTAACCCAGCCCGTGTTCGCCACCATAACCTGAAACGCCCAAAGCAAACATCATGTAACCAATTTGCGACATGGTAGAGTAGGCGAGTACGCGCTTAATATCGGTTTGGGTACAGGCAATTATTGCAGCAAAGAGCGAAGATGCTGCACCCACCCACATGACCACATGCAAAGCGGAAGGGCATGAAATAGAGAATACAGGAAATAAGCGGGCTACAAGGTATACACCTGCCACAACCATGGTTGCCGCATGTATTAATGCAGATACCGGTGTAGGGCCTTCCATCGCATCGGGTAACCAGATGTGTAACGGGAACATGGCCGACTTGCCAGCACCACCCATAAACACTAATAAGAGCCCCCAGGTTAATGCTGAAGCACCGAGGAAGGAAGCAGAAGCAATATTGTGTAGTTCTTCGGTAGGCGTAGTTAACCGGGTAATCATTGTTTGGAAATCGAGCGTGCCGGAATAGTAAGCCAATACGAGGATGCCGATAAGAAAGCCCAGATCAGCAAAACGGGTAACGATAAATGCTTTTTTTGCCGCAGCAACTGCCGATGGTTTGCTGAAATAGTAGCCGATAAGCAGGAAGGATGATACACCCACCAATTCCCAGAAAATATAGATCTGGAAGATATTGGAGGACATTACAAGGCCTAACATAGAGAACGTAAACAAGCCCAGAAATGAGTAGTAAGTTGCATAGCGCTCTTCGCCCTTCATATAGCCAAGGCTGTAAAAGTGCACCATCAGTGAAATGAATGTTACTATAACCAACATCATTACCGAGATGGGATCGAGGAGGATGCCAATATCAATAGAGATGCCCGGAGTAAATTCCAGCCACTTCATTTTAAGAGGTATCATTTGCTGGTAAATGCCGTTTACTTTGCCTACTACAAAGAAATAGTCGTAAGCAACAGTTGCAGCCAG
>CANBTK010000426.1 GCA_947372365.1 Flavipsychrobacter stenotrophus
GGACCTCGAAGATAACTTCGGCTCCTTTGGCCGTGAGGCAGCAGGCGGCGGTGGCGACAACCCGGCAGCAGGCATAAGGGGCAGGGACAGCAGCGAATTTGGCGGCTCTAAAATGTTCATCCCCGGCGGCTTCCAGACCATGCAATCAAAAGCCAATGACGTAAACTGGGACGATGACGACCTTGGCGGCTCATCCTTCACCCGCAAGCCGGGCGCAAAGCCTGATGATGATGTACCGTTCTAATAGTAGATACTAACCTGAGTCATATATAGCGCCCCTGCGAAAGTTGGGGCGTTTTTTTTATTCGTGCATCACCAAATCAATTTCAAATTTGCATGGGTGCCGAGGGCTGGGTAATAAAGCCCGTTTTAGTTTTCATTTCTTCTACAACATTATAGATGATAGGGCAGTTGCCGTAATGCAGTAGTGTGCCCAGTAAGCGCTCTTTAAACCCCGGCTTATGCAAGTGGGGGAATTCCCGGCAATCGGTAAAGCGGTGCTCGTACACGGTACATTTTTTATCGGTTAAAAAATGGCAGGGTATGGTATTAACGAAGTGCTTACCGCCTTCGCTTACTTCTATGTATTGTTTTATAAATTGGGTTGTAGTTAATCCCAGCCCTTTCGCGCACCGCTCATCATCGCCGGGTTCTACATTTATAACCAGCTTGTTGCAGCAGTTGCCGCATTCTGTACAATCAATGGCAGCCGTTATGCGGTTGTTCGATTCATGGGCCATGGCATCGAGGTTATGCCCGTCAAGGCCTTTAATGTAGGCCAGGAATTCATCGTTTTCTTGTTCATTCTGTAAAGCCGCTGCGGCTATTGCGGGGAGGGTGGTCTGGAGCATGTAAAGGCATTTTTGTGTGCTGGTTAAAATGGGATTATAAAAGGTATTTCGTGGTGCCGGTTACACCATCTGCCTTGCCTTCATCTCCAGGTATTTGTTAATAACGTCAATATTTAAGTTGCTGGGGGTGGTGAGTATAGAGAGTATGCCGTGGCGACGCAGTTCCTTTACAATCTGCCGTTTTTCATAGTCAAATTGGCTGGCTATTGTTTTGATGTAAATCCCTTCAATATCGGATGGTGTTGATTGGTGTATCTCTTCCAGCAGGGTATTCTGGAAAAAAATGGTACACACAAGGTGGGTTTGGGCAATCATTTTAAGGAAGGGTAGCTGCCTTTCCAATGATGAAAATGTTTCGAAGTTGGTGAAGAACAGGATAAGACTGCGCTGGTTAATGCGCTTGTGTATGTAGGGCCATATGGCTTCGTAGTCGCTTTCCTTAAATTGGGTTTGCTGCTTGTAAAGCGTTTCAATAATGCGGTGCAGTTGGGTATTCTTCCTGTCGGCGGCAACAATGTCATTAATTTTATCGGAGAAAGTTATCAGCCCGGCTTTATCTTGTTTTAGCAGCGCTACATTCAGTAATGCCAGGGCTGCATTAATAGAATAGTCCAGCAGCGTCATTCCTTCAAAGGGCATTTTCATGTTCCTGCCTTTGTCTATCAGGCAGTATATCTGTTGCTGGCGGGCATCGGTAAAGGTGTTTACCATCATGCTGCTGCTGCGTGCTGTTGCTTTCCAGTTTATAGTTCGCACATCATCGCCGGGAACGTACTCTTTTATTTTTTCAAACTCAAGGCTATGCCCCAGCCTGCGGAGCTTCTTGAGCCCCGGCACGGTATTGTTGCTGGTGGCCAGGAATTGCAGCGAATATTTTCTCAGTTGCTGGAAAGCGGGGTACACCTTTATCACTACCTGCCTTCCATCGCTGTATTGCCCATGTGTGAAGCGCCGCTGCAAAAAACCAATGGGGCTGGATGCATAGCAGTACAGCCAGCCAAAGGCATATTCACCCCTTGATAGTGGTTTCAGTACATAAGTGGCTTCTGTTGATGCAAGTGGGGCGATATCGAAATTAATCCTGAAGTTGCGCTCCTGGAATTGTACGGGCAGTTCGTCAATAATGTACCCTTTTAGCCTGAAAGCGAATGAATTGGACAATGTAACAGTAACTGTGTTTTCTTCCCCAAGGCTGAACCGGCTTTCCATTACCCGCTGGGCTTTAAGCCCGCCGCTGAAAAAGAAGAGGAGTACATAATCTACTGCGGTAAGCGCAAATATGGTATAGGTAAGCACCATAACAGGCCTGAAAAGTACCGGCAGGAAGAATGCTGCGAAAAACAAAATGGCGCAGCCACCCAGCAGCAGGTACCACCGTGTATTAATCTGTAAGTCGCCGATATACCTGCGTATTAGGTTCAAGGTTGGATAGATGAAGGTGTTTTTATGTTTGCCTGATGTACTTTAACCCGTATTTTCTCAGAATTTATAAAGAGTAATCCAATTTATGCTTTATATGCACTCGCTCTGCGTTTCGTAGCTCAATATTGTTAAGCAATTCAAAACTTTTTTCCTTTTCCAATAACCTGAACCACATGATTGCGGGGAAATTTTTGTTGGAATGCAGTTCCAGCCGGACAATGATTTTATCGTTGGGGTACCTATGTCGGTTAATCAATTGGCTTAACTCTGTTGGTTCAATCCCAATTTCCTCCGCAAATTCTTTGTTTTTCCTCCCGAGCCGTGAAATGTACTCCTGGAGGAAGTAACCAAAATAGTAGCGTGTATCGTAGGGGAGTGTTTTAATGTAATCTTCCATTAAATACCTCAATTGCAACAACTGGGATTTTTGCCTTTCCTGGAGGCTAACATTCATTTTTGATTTTTGCCTGTATTCAGCTACGGATTCAAGTGCCTCCTTTCTTTGTTGGGCACTAAGGGGAGGCGTAACGAAATCTTCAGTTACTTCCGGCCCACTATCGCTAATTTGTCCTCTGATCGTTTTCATAACCCGGCTATTAATTTATTGGGCGTTTAATTTTCAATTGATTGTATTCAGTTCAGAAAGTTAACTTCCTAAGGGACGTTGACAAAATAAAGTACACCATCTAACTTGTTCTTTTCCATTTCTGCTTCATTGTAAAAGCCTTAAAATAGCCTGCTATTCGCAGGTTTTCCGCTTAGCATAAAAGAAAAATAACTGCGCCATATGGTATACTTTATTCCGTCAATGTCCCTAAGTATTTTTTAATGAGCGCCCTTGCGTTTTGTTCATCTGACACCATTCTTTCGCCAAGCGTGCCGAGGCTGCCAATATTCACAAAGCCGTATTTTGATTCATACAATTGCGCTACTTGTGTTTTGGCTATAAGCATTACAAAGCCATCATGCCCGTTAATAATGGATTGTTTGCAAGCGTACGATATAAGGCAGCCAGCTATTGAGCCGTATTTTTTGTTTTTGCCTTTATTGTCCATCCCAACTTCAACTAACTTAATTTCCATAAAATCAAACCCTGGGTTTGGGTGCGATTCAATGTGAATCAGCCCTAAAATGAGGTTATCTGTAGCCAACCTTAACTTATAAACACTCTGCCCTGCATACGCTTTCCAGTTGAATGTAAATTGTTTGCTGAGTTTTATTGCTTTATAATCGCTCACTGCTACAGGCTCTA
>CANBTK010000427.1 GCA_947372365.1 Flavipsychrobacter stenotrophus
TACAGTTCATGCTTATAGGTAATCATAAAAACGCTCACCTTTACCATATTTGCTGCAGTTTCATTTTTTAGGTACTTAAATAGCGCTTATCAATACATCCATCCTGTAGTTCGATAGTGTTTCGTCCTGGTTATGAATAAGGTATTTCAAGTTCATCGTATTGCAGGCATTTTCTATTTCCTGTGGCAGCCACCATCTGCCAAGCCCGTCATTGCTGTAGTCGCCTTTTGCTTTGTCGGCAAGGTACTTTGCCTTTCTTTCCTCGGTATTGTAGTAGTTCCACATCAGCAGTGCATTAGGTACGCCACGGATAAGGAAATGAAAATTATTGCCCGAAATCGCCACAATATGCGCCAGCATCTGCTCCAGTTCTTCTACCGAAAAATAGGCCAGCGAATCGTTAATGATGTATTTATTAGGGCTTACCTCAGGGTAATGGCTTTTAAAATCTTTCAGGAAGTTAATTACATCGCCAAGGTGGTACAATATATTATCGGCGCTCTTAAAGTCATGGGCCGTATGCACAATTTGCGGGGCAAAATCAACCCCTATAATCCGGCTTACTGCCTGCCTGAGTTCAAAAGTAAATAAGCCATTGCCGCAGCAAAGGTCCACAAGTGTGTCTTGTGGCTCCAGCGATAACCCCGTTTTCATTTCATCAATTATATGGTCGAAAATGGGTTTATCTATTGGCTTCTTGTGTATTGTGCGCGCTACCTGAAAGTACAGGTCGGCTTCTGTTTCTACTTCTGGTTTCCCATACTTATTAAGCAGGTAGCAGTCCCAGTATTCTTGCCACTTATCAAAGTGTTCCATAAATAGTCGGTATGCCCTCTTAAACAAAGAGGGGGGGGTAAGAAAAGGAGGATATTAATTATTGTAGCGGTGCAGGGCCGCAATGGGGAATGCAGGGCCAGGAAAGGTAAGTGGTATTGCCAGGGTTGCAATAAAGCTATCAGCGGTGTGCCAAGCCCGTTAAAATGATATACAGCTTGGCGCATCAAAACTCCGTAACCTTTTTTGCAACAGGTATCGGGAAGGCAATGCCGGTTACACGTTATCAATTCAATAAATTAGCAACAACAGCCAGCCAAAGCATAGCTTGTTAAAAAGTGTGCCAATTTATAACATGCTTCCTGCCTGTTTTTAACAGGCTTTCGGGGGAGGCGGGTTAATCTCTTTACAAAAAAGATAGAAATAGTTTTCCGTTATCGGTAATTCGTATTTACAGAAGAGGATGGGCAGTTCAAATTTCTGGGCCGGTACGCTTCCAACTGCTATCATAGGTGCAGCTGTCTTTACACTTCTTGTCCTGTGCCTGTGTTTTCTACAATTCTCCTTGCAAGTTAAGACACGCACGGCGTCACGCGAAATAGGTGAAACTGTAGTTGCAAGCGAAGGCGTTATTTGCATTAGGGAGTTGTCGTCAGGGGCATCGCTCGCGCAATACCAGCAAATAAGCAGCAGCATGCAAACAAACTGGGCAATATTAACAGGCCTGATTCTCATTTTCTACTCCGCTGCCAGCATTGAATTATAAAAATTCTTGTTGCTGATGCTTTACGATTTTGTTAACAAGAACAAAAATAGGTGTAAACTTCTATTTTTTTTATTTTTTTTAGAATATTTATTATACTAACGAATATTGGCTGCCATTAATTTACATATTGCAATTCACTGTAAAAAGGCCTGAATATTTTGACTAAAATTGCAGGTTCTTAACCATTAGATACCATTTATGCTATTATATATCTACTATTTATTATGCAAATGGTTGTATGTCACTATGTATATAAAATGTATAGAATCAATAGAATGTATAATGTTTTGCATGTGCAGGAATAGCCGCGTGCTTTATTGCTGTACTGTCCGTTATGGAGCCCTTATTTTTCTACCTTCTTCAAACGCTGCTGTATTTCAGCTAGCGAATTGTTGAATTCCCTGGTCGCTGCACGTACATCGGTCATTTCAGCCTCAAGGTCGGCAAGGCGGTGGTACACTTCAGCAGGCTCAGCAAAGTCGCTGGATAGCTTCAGGCGGCAATACCAGATCTCGAGTACATCTTCAGGGTTTACCTCATAGGTAGGGTATTCCCGCCTGTGGTTAATGGTATCGGATTTCAGCACCAGCTTTCCCCGCTCCAGTATGCGGTTAAGTACCCTTTTTACAACAACGCCATCGCGGCATACTACCACATGTACCCTGTTTTCGCGTATCTCGGCAAACGAGCTCACCCATTGGCCTATCACCCTGTCGCCGCTCATTATATTGGGTGCCATTGACGGGCCCTCAACTTCAAACATACGGTAAGTGCCATTATTAAGCCCTGGCAGCCTAAGGGTGGGCAGCCCTCCTATAAAATCGGTATCGCCATAACCAGTAAGGTAGCCTGCACGGGCTTTAAGGGGCACATAAACAATGTTTTCCTCCATATTTTCATTAACCGTTATCACCTTAGGCATACGCTGGAAGGATTCGTATTCCGATTTTGGCTCATTGGCCACGCTAAATGCCCCATTGCCCGGCAGCATATAACTGCCTCTTGGTTTGGTAGGCATTTGCCCGGCAACAACGGTAGGGCTACCCAGCCCGGGATGTGGCAGCACAGAGGGAGTAGAAGGCTGTTCAGCCAACATTTCGCCCTTGCCTGTAATTAGCCAGTAGAGGTTGAGCTCAGGAAATGCTGCGACTATACTCTCAATTTTATCGGCCCCTAGCTCCCTTACCTTGTCAATATACCCGTTTGATAAGTTCGTTTTTTGATAAAACTCACTTTTTTTTATTCTACGGGATGCAATGTAGGCGCGGATTCTGTCAACGGAAGTCATGAAAAATAGATTATTGTCTAAAAATAATTTGTTTATTAGATTATGCTCTCCTAATTTTGTATCGGTAAGGCAATAAACAGCCACAAATATAATGGAAATAAAACCTAACGAACAAATTATATGCAATAAATAGTGTGGTAATGGCAAAAAAATAAGGAGTGCACTCTAAAATAGGTGCAATATCCTACTAAAACAGCAAAAAATAGAGTAACCGAAACAACTGCGGGGCGATTATAGCAGAATATGCTCTAATAGATAAAACTCTCATGCTGACCTTAAACGGCCGGCAACCCAACCAGAAAACAAAAAAGTAAAATATATGAAAACGGCAATTGTAAACGAAAGGCAAGAAGCAGAAATTAACGAAATCATCGCCTTTGCTGAAAAAACAGTTTACCTGCGTACCGGGGTAAACCTGAAAATCTTCACCAATGTTAAAAATGGCATAGCGGACGAGCTGACTCATCCGCCGGCCGCAATGCTGCAAAAAATTGCAACAACCCTCGGTTGTAACCTGGAGGAACTGCAAGCCAAAAGCAGGAAGCCCCAATTAGTTGAAATAAGGCAACTGTGCGCATTACTGCTGCGCCGCTACTACAAAAAACTAACGCTGAAGCAAATAGGGCTGTTCTGGGGCTGGATGGACCACACCAGCGTATCGCACAGTATTGACAAAGCTAACCA
>CANBTK010000428.1 GCA_947372365.1 Flavipsychrobacter stenotrophus
AAGACGACCTGATGTGGGTAGGTTCGCTGGGTAGCAGTAAAGACGCTATGGGCTTTGATGTGAAGCAACAGTTCCAGGTAGTGCAGTCGCTGGCTAGCACAGCCTTCTATGCAGGTGATAGCCTTTATGCGAAGACTATCATTGATAAGATGAAAAAGCTGGAGCCGGGCGTGAGGGAGTTGCTGAATACTAAGGCAGGCCCAAGCGGTGAAGAAGAGTAGAATGCTATAAAATGTACAAATACATAAAGAGGCTGCCTTATCAGTTCAGGGCAGCCTCTTTTTTTGGTGAAGCGGGTGCTTGCCGCCGAGGTTAAATATTCAATGACAAGGGTCAGCATTTTTACATTTTTTAGCCGGTAAATTTGTGCAGGGTTATTAAGAAACAGATAGTTAGCTGTTATGGGTGGTAAACTTAAAAAGTCTGATTATGTGGTGTTTTGGGGCATGTGCCTTGGCTACCTAAGCATTGGGGTTGTACTGCTTTCCGCCTATACCAATTTTCACATTATCCGCAGCAAATATGTTTCCCGGGGCATGATTTCCTATTTCTACCAGATGCGCTGGAATGTATATACCAAGAAGGTGGACGACCGATTATTCCACTTATACACCATAGACAACAATAAGGCAAAGCTATGGGACCTCCGCCCATTTGTAAACACCTATTGGTTTGGGCTTAAGCGCGATTATAAAACCATTGCGCAGGAGGTGTTGACAATAACCAACGATACCGCAACCATAAAAAAGCTGCGCACTTATACCATTAATGTGCCCACGGGCAAAGGCATCAACGACTGCCTTTCGCTGGATACTGTTGTATTTAATGACGTAGCCCACAAAAACTCCCTATTGCTAAAGGGAAGGTACCTGATAGTAAGCGAGGAGCCTATGAGCTGGGCTAAGGCCAGGGCAAAGCCATCTGCATATAAAACATTTGTTGTACTGCCTGTAAACGTATCGCGCCTATGACAGCTATAATAGCATACCTGAAGGCGAGGAATATACACACCCCGCGTCTTGCTGTAGCGAGGTTCCTGCTGGCATTGGGCTTGCTGCTGACTGTATCGTCTAATAGCCTGGACATAATAGCCAACCACGGCTATACGCAGCTCTATGGCTACACCATAAGGCATAGCCCGCATTTTTACCGGCCGTTCCAGAGCCTTGACCTGTTTACGGTAATGCCGCCAGCCGCCGCCAAAGCGGTGGTTATTATTATACTGCTACTGGTGATGAGTGGGTTTTACCCACGGGTAACGGGCGTGCTGCATGCGTGGGCCTGCTTCAGCATACACAACTTCTTTATTATTAACAATGGCGGCGACGACCTGGCTTTTGTGCTGTCGTTTATGCTGCTGCCCATATGCCTTACCGACCCAAGGGTAAACACCTGGAAGCGGCAGGATAGCCCCCCGGCGCAAAAGAACATTATTGCCAATGTGGCCATGGTGGCGGTATGGGTACAGGCCGCATGGACTTATTTTGATGCCAGCTATGCCAAACTATTCACCAACCAGTGGCTGAATGGTACAGCCGTTTACTATTACACATCGCACTACCGCCTGGGTGCCCCTGACTGGCTCCGGCACATCAATGAGATGATAACCCTCACCCCATTCGTATATGTGCTTACATGGGGTACTTTATTGCTGGAGCTGCTGCTGGCAGCCTGCATCTTTTTCCCCTCAAGGATAAAACGGAAGTTTATATTGCCTGCAATGTTTTTCCACTTCCTTATCGTCATCAATTTCGGCCTCATCACATTCTTTATTTCCATAACCGCCATGCTGCTGCTGTACCTGGACGATGATGATGTTTTTACCCGCAAGCTTATGTTCTGGGATAGGTGATAGGGTGGTTGCTTTTATCGCCTTTGCTCTGGGTAGATTGTCTGAACTATGATTTTAGGGTGATTCGTTTGATTGGGGTGATTGCGCCGCCTGAATAGTCATGAAAAAATTGTGCCCCAATCAGGAAAACGATATTCAAAAAACGCCAAACTTGCTGCAAAGCAGGCAATCATGGTACTCAATCGAATCACCCTAAAATCATAGTTCAGACAATTACCATGCGGTTTTGTGAGAGTACTTTGTGGTGATTCCAATCAGAATAATTATATGTGCTGTAAAATAATGATTGGGACAGTTTTTAATAATAGATTTACTAATAACCTAAAAAATGTAAATTATTTTTTTATTTTTGCGCAAATAACAAATTAATTCATGAAAAAATACTCATTTAATATTATTTTATTGGCTCTTGCAACGATGGCGGCTTGCGGACCTAATGCAGAACAACAAGCACAACAACAGCAACACCGAGATGATTCTGTTAAAAGTGCTGCTGTATCTGAAACCAAAAACAGCTTGGAGAAAAAAGAAGCTTTAACTCAAGAGTTTAATACCGTCAATAGCGCTCTTGCGTCTCTGAAAGACAAACTAAAAAATGCTACCGCCGATTTAGATGTTGCAAATGACAAAATGAAACACATTAAAGACTTTCATCTTGGCCGTATGGACAAAGACAGGGAAAAGCAAATAAAGGATCAGAATTTGGCGATTCAAGCGTTAGAAGACAGCATCCCAAAGATTAAGTCTGCCATTAGTGAGGCCGAACAAAAAATAGGCTCGTTGAAAAGTCAATTGGAAAGCTATAAATAGATGTTTAAGCGGGTAGATAAATTCGTTTCTGGTGTCATTTCTTAAAAGTAAAAAGCTTGACAGCTAAAGCTGTCAAGCTTTTTACTTTTTCGGAGTGCTTGTACCAGTATGTAAATCGCTCATCTTTATTCATGTTGCACAATTAGAATATTTGCCCCGCCCATGTAGATGGTAAGCTATTTCACCCACCAATATCTATGGCTGCGCTTTTGCTGGTGGGTTTTTCAATGTGACAACCTGCACTCTCGTGGGTTCCTTTTCAATATCAATAAATTTATTCACGAGTATCAGCACAATGGAAAACAGGAGCGCTGTAATAGTAAGGTTGACACCCATAGAGTAACGCTTGTTGCCTTTTTCCGTCATCAATTTATTGGCGGTATAGGCGTGGGTGTTGGCGTTTATTTCATACAGCAGTATTTCTTTGTAGCCCTTTTCCTGCAGGTCTTTGTACTTCAGTACATTGAAGGCCTGGTCAAGCGGCTTTGTCCTGAAAAAACTGAGCATCAGCAGTATGGACGATATAAAACATGCCGTAGGCACGATGGATATAAACTGAATCAGCAGCAGGGTATTATTCAGGCTATCCAGGAAGAACGGGATATACAAAGCCGTCGCGCCAATTATGGTGCCGGCATAAGAATGCTGCTGCCTGTAAGAGTCCACCTGTTTTTCAATCACTTCCTTCGAATTCACTGCCAGGAATTCCAGGTGCTTCAGGTCCTCCATAATATTGCCGCTACATTTGTTTGTGCTGTTGTTTAAAACTTACAGCCTGTTTATTTTTCAATGCCTATCTGGTTCATGTAGGACTGGTTGTCCCAGAACAGGTATTCTTCAACCATAACT
>CANBTK010000429.1 GCA_947372365.1 Flavipsychrobacter stenotrophus
TTGCCAGTAGCCAGGGCTACCTTGCGGATATCAGATACGCCATACTCGCCGGTGCTTTCATAGAAGAAGCCATCTTTAAACTCAAGGCCCTCGGTAAAAGCCATCGGGTCGTGCGGGTACTCCTTTACTATGTCGAAAGGTATTACTTTGGGCACCAACTGGTCGCTTACCGCCTCCGGCTTTGGGGCTGTGGTTTCCGCCGGCTTGTCATTGTTGCAGGCGGCCAGAAAGATAGCCAGCCAATATAATTTAGATAACTTTTTCAGTGCTGTCATGGCGTTTAAAACCTATTGGGGTGTGTTTGGGTGGCTGTGCCTTTTGTATTTGTTCTTCTTGTAGTTCTACCATACCAGTAAAGCTGGTATAAAAAGCCATTTTAATAGCTTTAAGCACTATAAGGCTTACATCGTTAAGCGATAGTGCCGATGGGTTGTCTATTACAGCCATGTTTACCTCCTCGGGCTTTTCGGTATCCAGGTTGCTGGTATGGGGGCGCAGCAGTACGAGTACCTGCCCGGTAATAGTAGGCATAAACGTGAGGTGGAACCCCTCCTCTGTATAATCGAGTTTTCCTGCAGTTGCGCTTTTAAAGGAAACATTCATAGGCATACTGCCTGAGCGGAAGGTTACAGAAGGTATTTTAGAGCAGGTGCCATTTATTTCCTCATTATAGGCAAAGCTGGTATCTACAAAAAAGCCTTGCTTGTACTCTGCTTTTTCATTCAGCATAGTGGCAATTTCTTTCAGGTGGCCGTGTATTGCTTTGTATTTTTCAAGCCATTGTGCCCGCCTGTTTTCAACCTCCTTTAGCCCGGTGGCATATTGGTTGGCTGCGTTCAGTATATCAATATTCATTTGTTGCTTTTGTTTTGCTACCCATCAAACGGAAAATAACCCGCGCAAAGTTAAGGTTTGGCAGCTGTGATTAGTTCACCAAAGAATAGTAAAATAAAAAACGGATTATTCCATTTTTCCTTAACTTTATATTAAATACACCCTCATGCGCACAGCCATGTTCTTATCTGCACTTATTATCTCCTGCCAGCCGTTGTATGCCCAAAAGGGCATCCTGATGGGGAAAATTACTGATGAACACAATGCACCCATTAAAAATGCGGAGCTGATTGCGGTGAAAGATGTGCTTGATTATACTGCGGTAGTTACCGATGGGGGGCTTTACTACACCGATTCTATATTTACCGGCGACTATAACGTTTACATTATTGTTAACAAAGTTACCTACCAATCGAAGGTTAAAGTGGTGCCAGCAAGTAAGAAGCCAACATTTTTTAACTTTAAAGTGGGGCATGACAAGGCCGTGGTTTCAGTGGTAGATTACGACCCGTTCATGGAGAAAACACTGAATAAAGTAAGGAAAGAAGCAGCCACAATAAATTACTGATTATGAAAAAGAACCTGTTTTTACTGTGCTTCATGCTTTTTGCGCTGGTCCAGGCTGCCAGCAGCAAGCCTTACCTGCTGATGGGTAAAGTCGTGGATGCTGATGGCAACGACGTTTTGCCGGTTTCGGTTGTGGCTTCGCACAATGGCGTAAAATACACGGCAACGCTAAAGGGTGGTGGGTTGTACTATACCGATATGATGCCTGAAGGCGAATATGATGTAGCGATAAACATGCCCAATACCGCCTATACTACAAAAGTAGTGCTGAAAAACCCCGGGCTGGCCGATAAGCCCATGTTTTATAACTTTAAGATAGTGGGCCGGGAGGCTATACCTTGCGTAAGCAACGATGACCCTTTTGCCGAAACCGCGCTGCTCAATTCTAAAAATGCCATGATTATTTATGACTTCCCTCCCAGGGCGTTCAGCCAGGGGGAGCTGGAGCTGGAGTTTAACCTATTGCCATTGCAGGGCAGTTTACAATTCAGGATACTGCCTGCGGCGCCCAAAAGGCAATTGGGTTATGGCGACTACATAAGGTGGGCACCACAAAGGCATGCGGGCTATTACAACAATTTATTTGACCAGGCAGCCCCGCCATTGTGGGATTATATTAAAAAACGCAAGAGGTAAACAGCACTCCACCCACCTTGTAAATAGTTGCATTCACCGCCCGCGGTGGTACGCTGCCCGCAAAATTGTTGCGAGCCGTATTTTATGTGGTATCTTGTGCCTTGGCAAGCAAATGAGTGGTTTCGTCAAAAAAACATGTATGTTATTTGCTTTATTTTTATGACTTTTGTTAACAGATATAACAGGAACTAATAAATCTTGCCAGTTAAACTTACATATGAGCGATTTTTTTAAGAAGGCAATAGGCCTGTTTGTGGAATACGAAGAAACTCCCCAACAACCAGCGCCAGGTACAACCACAGCACCAGGCAACCCTCAGCCCAGCCAATCGGTGCAACAGCCGGCCAGCCGGCCTACTTACAGCGGGCCCATGAGCCAGCAGGATATAGAGAAATTCACCAAGCACTTTGCTGAAGTATTTGATAAAGCCAATATCGAAGGGCTGGATTACTACGAGTTCAGTAAAATGATGGACATGCTGGAAGCGACTATCCCTGATGAAAATACCAGGATAGTTTCGGTTTTCGCTACGTTAAAGATTCAGGGCCTTACCAAGGACAGGATTCTGGAAACGGCAAGGCATTATGTAACCGTACTTGAAACCGATAAGGCGCAGTTTGAACACGCAGCTGCTGAAAAAGCCAATTCAGAGATAGAAGACCGGAAGGCCAAAGTAGCCGGGCTTGAAAAGAAAATTTCGGATAATAACGAGATGATAAAAAAGCTCACTCAGGAAATGGCTGATGCCCAGTCTATGATTGGTTCGTATAAAAACGAGATTGTGCAGTATGATTCAAAAATATCGGCCAACAAAGGGAGTTATAGCGTTGCTTACAAAGCGATGTACAACAAGATAATAAGTGATATACAAAAACTCACCGAGATAATATAACGCCATGGAAACTCAGATATTCCCCACTAGTAATGCACAGGTAGATAAGTTGAAATCATATTGGAACCGGCCCGGCGGTAAATTCGGGGTTTTGTTTGGCGTAGGCCTGCTGGTTTGCATCGCTTACTTTGTTGTACCTATATTGACTGCCGTAGTTTGGAACACCCTTCATTTTGGCATAGCGCTTGTGTGCCTTGCCGCATTCCTGTATTGTGTTACCAACCGCAAACTGCGCCTTTCGCTGTTCTATTTGTATGAGATACTGATGAAGAAGCTGGTGGGCGTAGTTATAGAGCTTGACCCCTTCATCATTGCTGAAGACTATATTAATGATATGGAAAAGCAGCGCGAGAAACTGTACACCCAGTCGGTAGAAGTACAGGGGCAGAAGGAGCGCATTGAAATGAAGATTAAGGAAAAGCAGGACGAAAAAAGCCATTTGTTCAGCAAAGCCAAAGTAGCCAAAGAGAATAATATGCTGCCTGAGCTGGGCAATGCCACCCGCCAGATAGCCCGCCTTGACGAGTACATAAAGCAGCTAACGCCCATAAGCGTAAACCTTACCAGGATAGACGACTA
>CANBTK010000430.1 GCA_947372365.1 Flavipsychrobacter stenotrophus
AAATTTGATTTCACACTGGTAAAATCCCAGCCAGTTACCTTCCTGATATGCGATGTGCAGGGCAAGGTAGTAGACAAACTGGCTTCGCAGCAATGCCAGGCCGGCGAAAACACCATTGATTTCAATATTGCCCCACTGGCACCCGGCACTTATTTTGTAAAAGGCGTGGGCGAAGCTGGCGAAACAATTGAAACCACACGTTTTATAAGGAAGTAATCCCAATTCGACTTTAAAATGCACTGAATAATAAAACAGGTTTACGTTACATGCCACCCTTCATAGGAGGGACGGGGTGGCTACGGTGCAGTTTAAATGTACAATTAGTATAATTTCCCACCACAATTAATACCAACCATGAAACTACTATTGTCGTTTTTAATGCTGCTGTTTGTGCAACAGGCAACAGCACAGCATTCAGTGCTCCGCACCAACGGGTTCAGCATCATACTTATGGGGCATAAGTCAGCCACGTTTGATATAGCCGAAATAAAAAAGTACCCGCAGGCGGCCCTGGGCGATGTACCGATAAAAAACCACAAAGGCGAGGCCAAAAACATAGCCAAAGGCGTAAAGGGCGTATTGCTGAAGTCCTTTTTTGACAAAGCCCCCATTGCCACCGAAAAGCCCAAAGAGCTTAGCGAATTGTACATCACCCTCGTAGCATCTGACGGTTACAGGAATGTATATTCATGGAACGAAATCTTCAACACCGAAGTGGGCAACCACCTCTATGTCATTACCGAAATAGAAGGCAAGGGATTGGAGCAAATGGACGGTGCCATAC
Source organism: Flavipsychrobacter stenotrophus (assembly GCA_947372365.1). Lineage (GTDB taxonomy): Bacteria > Bacteroidota > Bacteroidia > Chitinophagales > Chitinophagaceae > Flavipsychrobacter > Flavipsychrobacter stenotropha_D. The sequence goes on from CANBTK010000430.1 coordinate 785, forward strand.
TGGTAATGTCGCTCAGCGATATCAATACCGGCGGCAGGTACCTGAGGGGCCTGGAAAAAATTGAAGTAAGGAAAGTGGAGTAAAGCCCCTGGCCATTATTAAAAGGTATATGGGGACTGTTATTACCGTGTGCCCTTAGCCAGTTCATCATAGGTATTTACCGGCCGGGGGTAACCAGTGGCATCCAGCGCCAGCACCATAAAATGCAGGTGCGTGGGCGATCGCTTTTTAAATGCATTGGCTCCTGTGCGCCCCACCTCTGCAATTTTGCTCCCCGCCTTTACTACGCTGCCGGGCCTTACCAATACCTTACTGTTGTGGGCATAATAATACAGCCTGTTAGTATGCGGGCTGTAAACCCATATATAGTTACCGCCGCGCTGCAGGCTATTTTCCTGCCAGTTATTTTCAGTTGCTACAACAATGCCATCAGTGGCACTGAGTACATTTACTGGCTTGCCTGTAGCATCATCAATACCATCCTGGTTGCTATCTTTTATGAAAATATCGTGCGCCGGGTGCCCGCCGTGTTTATTGCCCGCAAAATAATCGTAACCCGAAGCTATGCACCCATTGCCTTTAACCCCGCCTATGGCCCGGTAGTTATACCCCGCCAGCGGGAAGGCATAAGCTGTACCCGGAAAATCTTTTTCGCCACTCTGGTAATAGGCATTTCCTATCCGGGGCAAAAGCAGTTGCAGTTGCCCCAAAGCCTCCTTTTTACCCACTACCCCATCCCGTATTTTACTATTCAGGTTATTAAAGCTGTTGCAGAGGGAATCAAGGGCAGCACCTCTGCCTGGCGCAGCATTAGCCGCACCGCTACTTAAGCACAGCACACAAACAACTATTGTATAAAAAAACTGCCTCATCATATTTAGTCTGCAAAGCGCATTAGCTGGCTGGTGGTAAAATCCCATTCAGGGGTAATAATATTGGGGTTGGCGGCATTTAGTTCGTACCAGGGGCTCAGCTCCCTGTTTACCCTGTTGGTAAGTACTTGCATTTCCTGCGCGGGCATATAGCTTTGCGAAAGCAGGAAGGCTTTTTTGCCATCCTTGCCCTGCGCCATATCCATCACCAATTCGGCATGGCCGGGGCTGCCACCCTTTATCAATACATCGCCCGGCTGCATATTGGCATAAGGCACTTTTACCAGTTCTTTCGATAGCGACAGCGTGCCGCAGTAGTTATAAATCACATCCATATAACTACAAAAGCACTGGTATGTGTTGCAAGGCGCAGCGGTTTTAGCCCAGGTGGTAGTATTGCCGGACACCTTAATCCTATAGCCCGCTTTCCACTTACTGTAATCAGCCCTGAAGCCATTGGTGAGGGTAAAATGTATTTTATCTTCTTCATGCTTATTGTACAGGTATTCTGCCCTCGCATGCATAATAACATCGGCGCACTGTTGCAGGTCTTTATTACCAATATTCATATCAACAACAGCCGCATATAAATTATTATTCATTTTCTCGCGTCCATTAAAGTAATGCACCTTTGCGCCATCGGGCTTTAACTTCAGGCCACGCAGGTAGGCACCGAAAGAGCCTTCCGGCTCCGCCACCCTTACATAGCCTTTAGGTGGCATTATGCGCTCGCCCAGTGTTGCGCCCTTCGCATTAATATTAGCGGTATTGGCGTTTTGCGACAATGTAATTACAGCAGCGAAAATGAACACTAGGAATACGGGCAGCCACTTCATGGGGAGTATTTAGTTGTTGGTAGTACCAAAGTTAAGTAAAGGCACTATCCAAAAAGCCGCGCCCCACAAAATGATATCCCCCCAATTTACTTTGCTTTTGTATTTTTAGGCCCTTAACGCAAAAACAATGAAAGTATTCATATCAGGGGCATCGGGTTTAGTAGGCAGCAATTGCCTGAAACACTTTAAAGAAGAAGGCTGGGAAACCGTTGGCTCTTACTTTTCGTTCGAAACTGACGATACCGTTTTCTACGATACGCTGAACCCGGACCATTATATGAACTTTGATGTGGAAGCATTTAAGCCCGATGTTATTGTGCATTGCGGCGCACTTACCCATGTAGACTACTGCGAGACACACGAGCAGGAAAGCTACGAAAAGACCGTACAAAGCACCATAAACCTGATAGCGCTTGCCAAAACCTGCAATGCCCGCATGGTGTATATTTCCACCGACTATGTGTTTGATGGCGTTAATGGCCCTTACCGCGAAGACGGCCCTATAAACCCGCTCAGCGTTTATGCAAGGCACAAACTAGAAGCAGAACAAAAAGTACTGGCTGAAATAGAAAACGCCCTGGTACTGAGGGTGACCAACGTCTATGGCGACGAACTGCGCGGCAAGAACTTTGTAGCCCGCATAATAGACCAATGCCAGAAAAAACAAAAACTCACCCTTAAACTCCCTTACGACCAATACGCATCGCCAGCTAACGCATGGGATATTGCCCGTGCCATGTTTGTGCTGCTGAGGGACGGTAAAAAAGGTGTTTACAACATAGGCGGCACCGACTACCTGAACCGTGTAGAGCTGGCACTGCGTGTACTGAGTTACTTCCCGATGGCAGACTACGAAATGATACCCCTATCAACCAGCGAACTGGGCCAGCCCGCTGCCCGCCCACTTTTAGGCGGTTTTGTAAAGGCAAAACTCAGCAGCGAATACCCCCAATTTTTGTTTGGCAATATTGACAGCTACCTGAAGGACGTATTGAGCAGGGAGTATATTTA
>CANBTK010000431.1 GCA_947372365.1 Flavipsychrobacter stenotrophus
GGCGTTATTACGACCTATGCAGGCACCGGCACAATGGCACCAGGTTACAGCGGGGACAATGGGGCTGCGACCGCCGCTCAATTGTGTGTTTCTGCAGGTATAGTGTTTGACAGGGTAGGTAACTTATATATTGCAGATAGGAACAATCACCGTGTGCGTAAGGTAGATACCGCAGGTATAATAACTACCATTGCCGGTACAGGTGTATGTGGATATAATGGCGACAGCATGGCGGCCACTACAGCACAATTAAATTTCCCCACGGGAGTTGCTGTTGATAGTGTAGGTAACGTTTATATTGCTGACCAGTTGAATTACAGGGTACGCAAAGTCAGTATTTCGGGAATCATCACCACCATTGCAGGGACGGGTGTAGCAGGGTATAGCGGCAACGGTATTGCAGCAACTGCCGCACAGCTAAGGCCAGTAGGCCTTGCCATAGATAGGTATGGCAATATATACCTGACAGATACGGCACTATATGTACGTAAAATAAATGGTGCAGGTATCATTACTACCATAGCCGGTAATGGTAGCGGCCTATACAGTGGCGATGGAGGGCCGGCTACTGCTGCAGGGTTGCTGGGAGTCGAGAACCTTGCTATTGATGATACGGGTAATATATACTTGCCGGACTTTTATTCAAGAGTCCGTAAAATAAACCCGGCAGGCATCATCAGCCGGATTGCGGGAATCCCAACTCCGGGATATTCGGGTGATGGGGGCGACCCTCTTTTGGCCCAGTTAAATTCACCAACCGGAATTGGTTTGGGCAAAAACAGCAATATATATATTGCAGATTACGCTAATTACAGGATAAGGTGCATCGGCTGTAAGGCACCTACCGAAATAGAAGGTGTTACCAAAGGTGCGGTTTCCCTATTTGTTTCGCCCAACCCAGTAACCAATAGTAAATGCACCTTTACATTGGCATCGCACTACAATTGCCAGGCCGCAGTGAAAATCATCACCCCCCTGGGCAAAGTAGTACAGCAATTGCAATGCAGTACCAATGCACCTGTGCCAATAGCAATAGCTGCCCCACCAGGCATTTATTATGTGCAGGCTATTACACCCTATGGCGTTTATACGGAGCAACTGGTTGTTGCAGCGGAGGGTGATTAGGAATCGCTTCCTGTACCTCCACTAACACCCTACAGATTTGGGATGCGGGCAAAAAAGCTATACCCATAAAGTGTGCCTGCAATGGCAAGGCTAAGGATGATAAGCCCGTAATTAGTGGCTTTATTGGGGTTTTTATAGGCTATTTTGGATGAAGGGTAGAGCATATACAGCAGTAAAAAGAGTATTGCGCCAACGGCCAGGTGGTACGGGAATTTGAATGCTACCAGTATAGGTTTGGTCGGTGCTATTTCCTGCAGCAGCAGTGAGATGCCCGATAAAGAAGTAAGGCTAAGGGCAGCTACCACAAGTAGCGCAAAGTAATAGGATGTTGATTTTACCCCGGTAAGCCCAAAAGCTATAGAGTAATAGTTCTTAATAATTTCTTTCATGGTTGACTCGCCTTGTTTTAAAAATGAAAATTCAGGAAGGGTATTACAAGTAGAGGTGATTGTGGCAAAGGTAAAAAAAACTGTGTTATTTTACTATTAAGTCTATTTTAACATTTAATTTAATGCAAAATAAGTTGATGCGCATTGTTTTACATTCATTTTTGGCCCTCCGCATCATTCCGCGTTCTGCCTGGAAGGCCACTTGCCCGTGTTTTTCGCCTTTTGGTATAAAATGATAAACCACCAACGGCATGCCATAGCAAAACGCATCCGGGCAAATCGCTAAGGGTAACAGGGTAGGGCTAAATGCCCGGTGGCGCTTATTTGCCTTTTTGGTAGCAAAGCACGTGCATTTGAGTGTTTTTGAGCTAATTTTACAGCCATGCCCGATACCGTTATTGATATAGCATCTTTGTTGAAAAGGCTGGAGGCGTTGAAAGCCGTTATAGCTTTGCAGGACATAGAGGATATTACCACCCAGGCTGCCAAGCTGGAGCGGCTGACGGCCGATTTTGGCGACCTGGATGTAGTAATGGAAACTGCCTGGATACTAGACTTGCTGAACACAGCGGCTTATGGGGATGCGATGCGCCATATTGAGGCTTTGAAAAACCGCTTCCTGGGTGTAGGCATAACTTTGTGGGCTGACCCTGAAATTGACGGGCTGCGCACAGAAGTGAGCGTGCTGGCTGCACAGATCAATTCGCTGGAGGCTGAACTGGGCGACATAGAAAAAGTGATGTACGAGTTTGAGGCAAGGCAAACCCGGGAGTTGGGGGAGATAGCACTTAAGGTGCTCAATTTTAAAAAGAAGCGTGCCGCCAGCAAGGCAGAGCAACAGGCGGAGGATACCGATGCCCAGCGGGCGTTCCGCGACGCCCAGCAGGAGGAGGAAAAGTACAGGGGCTCTTATGAAGAGAAGATGGCAACCCCGATGCACCAGCTGGATGAAGCCCAACTGAAAGGGCTAAAAGCTAAATTTAAAAAGATAGCCAAACTAACACATCCCGACCTTGTGGACAAACGTTTTGAGCGCGAGGCGGTAGACTTATTCAGGAGGGCGAAGCAAGCCAAGGATATTAACGACCTTCAAGCTATTATTGAAATATACGATTACCTGGTTGATGGCAAGCCATTTGTTTTGAGGCATGAAACCCTTACCGAAACAGAGAGCCTGCGCACAGAAGCCAATTACCTCAGGAAGCTGGTAAGCCAGCTTGCCCAGAAGGTAGCTGCAATAAAAATAAGCGATGCTTACCAGGCCATTATCCGCATTGATGACTGGGGGCAGTACTTCAGCGATATCAAGGCCAAGATGTTGATGGAGCTTGACCATTTGCAGGTAGCTTAGCCTAGGTATTGGTACCATCTACCTATAAAGAAGGCAATAAAAAAGGAATACTCCATGAAACATGCCGCCCGGCCCACCTACATTGGCTTTGCGTTTTCTTTGCGGGTACTCGGCGGCCTTTGCGTGGAACCTTGATGCCCGCATGTGGTAACGAAAAGCAATTGGCTACCGGCCAACGTTGCTCATAGTATCCATCAATTCCCTTATTGCCGTGTACACCTGGTTCAGCTCTGCTGCGGTTATGCAGTAGGGTGGCAGTACATATAGTACATTGCCCAGGGGGCGCAGTATAATGCCGCGCTTAATAAAGAACTCAGCCAGCGGCTCGGCCGATGAGTTAAGGTAGCCAGTGGCCTCTTTGGTTTTTATATCAAAGGCAAGTATAGTGCCCGTGTGCCTAACGTGTGCTATGGCACTGTATTGGCTCAGTTCGGCTGCAAAGGCAGCGTGGCTGGCTGCGATAAATTGTATTTGGGCTGTTGTTGCTTCGCTCTCTGTAAGGGTAAGGCTGGCCAGCGCGGCTGCACAAGTAACAGGGTTACCGGTATAGGAGTGCCCGTGAAAAAACGTCTTCATTTTATCGGCACTGATAAAGGCATCAAAAATAAACTGCCTGCAGGCGGTTGCGCC
>CANBTK010000432.1 GCA_947372365.1 Flavipsychrobacter stenotrophus
CTGGGCTTTGGGGAGGGCAACTTTAAGGACTCCCGTATGGAAATGCTCGCGGATAAAGGCAATGGCAACTACGACTATATTGACAATATTAAAGAGGCAGAAAAAACGCTGGTAAAGGAGTTTAAAAGCACGCTGTTTACCGTAGCTAAGGATGTAAAGGCTCAGATAGAATTTAACCCGGCCGTTGTGCAGGCTTACCGCCTTATTGGTTATGAGAACAGGATGCTGAATACCGAAGATTTTAAAGATGATAAAAAAGATGCCGGCGATATGGGCGCGGGGCATACAGTTACTATGCTTTACGAGATTGTGCCGGCAGGCATAGCCAACGACGAAGAGCGCCCCACAGCCAACCTCAGGTACCAGCAGCCACAGCCAACCGATGCTGCTTTAAGCAACGAAGTTGCCACCATAAAATTCAGGTACAAAGAGCCGGATGATTCTGTGAGCAAAGAGATGAGGCATGCTATACCCGGCGAAAAAACCGCATTTGCTTCTGCAACCGAAAATACGAGGTTTGCAGTATCAGTAGCACTGTTCGGTATGCTGCTTAAAGAATCTGCCTATAAAGGCAGTGGCACTTATGCACAGGCCCTGGAGATAGCTAAAGGCAGTAAGGGCAAAGACGCTGAAGGCTACCGTGCCGAACTGATAAGCCTGGTTACTGCTGCGAAAGCCAACAGTGAAAAAGTATCTGCCCAGTAAAAATTTGTGTGTGTTACGGTGTAGGGGCTGGCGGTTTTCTCCAGCCCTTTTTTGTGTTTTTTACCGTGGGGAAAATCGTCCATCACATGGCGTGGTATATCCATTTTTCAGGAGCTATGGCCGCCGCACCTTTGCACTGTCAATAAAGGCAAAACTAAAAAACTACAAAATGGCACGTTTAACTGCAATTAACCCGGAAACAGCAACCGGCAAAACAAAAGAATTATTTGATGGCATACAGGCGCAACTGGGCATGGTACCTAACATGATGCGTACTATGGCTAACTCCACAGCAATGCTTGAAGGCTACCTTAAGCTGAGCAGCACCCTTGGCCGTGGCAAGCTGGGTGCCGTAAGGAGCGGCCTGATAGCCCTTACGGTGGCGGAAAGCAACTCTTGCAACTATTGCTTGTCGGCACACACCTACATAGGCGGCAACATGCTCAAAATTGATGCAGCCGCTATGGGTGCTGCAAGGGGCGGCGAATCGGCTGACCCAAAAACTGCAGCTATACTGGCATTTACCCAAACCCTGGTAAGCAAAAGGGGCCTGGTAAGCGATGCTGATGTAGATACGCTTAAAGCTGCCGGCGTTAATGAAACTGAAATAGCTGAGATTGTAGGCCATACTGCGCTGAATATACTCACCAATTATTTCAATAACACAGCAGGTACAGTAGTTGATTTCCCGCTGGTAGAAAGCTACAGTGCAGCCACAGTTTAAAAAAATAAAAACAAAGGTAGCTGTGCCCGGTGGCACAGCTACCTTTGTTTCTTTCACAATTTGCGGCCAACCGAATATATTTACACATGGAAACACCACATGAACTTACCCTCGTTAACCTGCAAAATGGCAACCTGGCATTTAAGGTGCACGAATTTGATGGCAACAGCAATTTTGAAGGCATACAGCGCCTTAACTACTACTCGCTCATTTGGGTAACCCAAGGCAGCGGTACTGTAAAGGTTGACTTCGCCGAATATGCTTTCGGGGCCAATACCCTTTTTGCGTTTGCGCCATACCAGCCATTTATGTTTGTGGCGGGTAATTTTTCAGGCATTGCCGTTCATTTTCACCCCGATTTCTTTTGCATCATCAAAGCGCATTCCGAAGTTGCCTGCAACGGTGTTTTATTCAATAACATTTACCAGCCGCCATTTGTAAACATTGATGCCACAACGGCTGCTACCCTTGGCATGGTAATAGGGCAAATGAGGGCTGAGATGCAAAACCCGGCGCTCGCCCAGCACGAATTACTGGTTTCATACCTTAAAATACTCCTTATTTCAGCGTCGCGCCTCAAGGTAGCGCAGCAGCCGCAGGCGGGGGAAGCCACCGCAGGGGCAAAAGAGCCTTTTATACTCCAAACCCTGAAGGATGAAATTGAAAAGAATTTCAAAACAAAACACTCTGCCAGCGACTATGCCGGGGCACTTAACATCACAGCCAAGGCACTGGGCAAAATCACTAAAGCACATTTCAACAAAACCCTTACCGGCCTTATAGCTGAGCGGATAATTATTGAGGCCAAGCGAGAGCTATACCTTACCAATAAAACAGTAAAGGAAATTGCGTATGAGCTGGGCTACCCGGACGAATACTATTTCAGCCGTTTCTTTAAAACCAATGCAGATATTTCGCCGCAGGTTTACAGGGATACCGTGGGTTTTGGGCGCGGTGTGCAGTAGATACAGCCAGGCAAGCCGTTTCCGGGCCTGCAGATTTAGCCTAATGCATGTGCTTTCAGCCATAGTATGTACGTATATTGCCCGATTGTTTATTTATTACCATCTTTGCAGAAGTTTCCAGTCAATGTACTGTGCGTTTTTGCGCAATTGGGGGCATAAAGAAAACAGCTGCAATAATGACGTTCAAAAGAATATTTGAGAATAACGAAAAGTGGGTAGCCGAAAAATTAGCGCTCGACCCCGAGTATTTTGAACATTTGTCAAAAGGGCAAAACCCTGATTTCCTCTACATTGGCTGCTCTGATAGCCGCGTTACTGCCGAAGACCTCATGGGTGTAAACCCCGGCGAGGTATTTGTGCACCGCAATGTGGCCAACCTCGTTATCAGCACCGATAACAACCTGAACGCGGTAGTGCAGTATGCAGTAGAATTCCTGAAAGTAAAGCACATTATTGTTTGCGGCCATTACGATTGTGGCGGCGTAAGGGCGGCACTTCACCCCAGCGACATGGGCCAGCTGAACAGCTGGCTGCAAACCCTGCGCGATGTGTACCGCATTCACCGCAGCGAGCTGGACATTATTGAGGACAGCCAGAAGCGCTTTGACCGACTGGTGGAGCTGAATGTGATAGAACAGTGCATTAACATAAGTAAAATAGACCATGTGCAGCGCGCGTGGTACAAAACACGCTACCCCACAGTACATGGCTGGGTGTTTGATGTAAGGACGGGTAAACTGATAGACCTCAGCCTGAACATGGACCAGATTTTCGGGGAGGTGAGCAGCATTTATGACCTGAACCTCGATTAACGGGTTACGTTTCTTTATTCCGTATTCAACTGCACCACATCGGGCGCAGTAATGTAGTTGCTGGAGTACCTGAATTTGATATTGGAGGTAAGTATGATTTTAAAGCCCTTCATATTATTGGGCGCACTAGGGAAAAAATATGCCCGGGCCTCAATGGTTTCAAATACAAGGTTAGGGTTCCTTGCGCGTAAACCGCCGCCCAGGCTTGAGTAGAGCATTGAGTTATTATAAGGCCTCGCCTCGGGGGTAATAAGGGCAAGGTCGGCATAGGGGAACG
>CANBTK010000433.1 GCA_947372365.1 Flavipsychrobacter stenotrophus
CATCGCAAACTTGCGCGAAAAATATGAACCTGTCAGCCGCATAATCATAAATAACCTTGGGGTCGCACATATTGTTGACCAGCGATGCATCGCCAATCATGGTCCACAGGTCGTTAGTATAGGTTGCCGTGCCCGATGTGTTGTAGTACGACACTTTTGAGTTGATAAAAGCCACAATTTTCCCGGCGTTTGAGATAGCCACCGTATTATCGAGCGGGGTATTGGTGCCGCCATTGTTTATACCTGCAAAGTTGGTGCCCAGTACTGGTATGGTAGCCGTTGTTTTAGCAGCAGCCCCCTGCCTGTATGCGGCTTCCTGCTTTACCCTGTTCTTTTCTGCTTTGATTTTCTTTAGCAATGGGTCGTTTTCACTTTCATTGTCCGAAACCTTAAAAAGGGATGGCAACCAGGCCAGGTCGGCACTAGGCGGGTTCCTGAAGCCAACAAAGCGGCATTGGCCCGGCGTGAACTGCGATGGCGAATAGGTTTTATCAGGCCTGGCCTGTGGCAGGGCCACCTGCGCCCGCATGGCGTGCACCATAAAAACAAGAAGGCAGCTGATATAGGTAATCTTTTTCATAAAGTTTATTTGATGCAAGTTAACGATTTACTGCCACACTTTAAAAAAACAATATGTATAAAACGCCGTTCCCTGGGTGGGCTACAAATAACAAGCGGGGGATGCACCTGCATCCCCCGCTTGTATGTATTCTTAATCAACGAAAAACCTAATGCGGCTTATTCGCCAATAACAATTTTCTGGCTCTTAATAAGTGTTGCGCCACCCATTATGCGCACGAAATAAGTTCCTGCGCTCAGGTTGGCTTTATTAAAGCTGAAAACGCTCTCGCCTGCATCAGCAATACCACTGTATAATTGCTTTACCACCTTGCCCTGCATGTCAATAATGCTTACAGACAAATCCATCCTTTCCTTAATGCTGAATTTGATGCTGCAATCGCTGTAAACCGGGTTAGGGTAAACCTTCATATCCACATCATCGGTTGCTATCTCAGGTACGCCTATATTAGTAGTCCCCTTTATTTTAGCTATCCACTGGCTCCACTGCTTTGACGAGTTGCCATACATGCCAGCCATCCAGGAAACCGCAGGGTTGCTGTTATACCTCCTGCACATGCCAGTGTAATCGCCCCAGCGGTCGGTAGCGCCGCCGTAGCCATAATTTACATAGCTAACGCCTGCTTTTACCAGCACTGGCGTTGACCATGCGAAGTTATTACCACATGAAACGACCTTGGCGCAAGGGTAAGCGGTAGTGCTCGTTTCGTTAAATGCTATGAGTACCGATTTGTCCAATGAGTCATTGGTCATGGTAGAAATGGCCGGGTATGCCCTGTCAGCAGTACCAACTGCGCTAAACAGCGACTGTGTAGCTGTGAAATTGGATACCTTCACCCGTACATAGTTTACGCCCGAATAGCCACTGCCAGCATCAGTATTGTGTACAAAATGTACATAGCCATGCAGGTAGAAGCCATCCATAGCGCGGCAATCGCCGGTATTTAATTTATGCCCCGTACCCATCTGGTCGGCATCGCCGGGTGTACTGTAACTGGTAGTTGCGGGTATGCCATAAACAACGCAAGACGAAGTGCCAGATGCAATGTTACCGGTGATGTCATAAAGCTTGTAGTTGGAACTGCCGGCGGTAGCACCGTCAGAACTTACGAGGAAAATGCCTGGGCCATAGCTGCCAGAAAGGCCGTATGATGCAGGTACAATTGTAAATGCACCGGAAATTCCTGTGTATTTTTTAACGCTTATAGTGCCGCCTGCATAGCATGGGGCCTTTGCTACCTGGTAAATAATTGCCTGGTTAAAGGTACTGGTAGTACCTGAAACATGGAACAGATTGCCCGTAACGAAAATCTCGTCGTTAGACATGCCCATCTTAGGGTAATCGAAAATAGAGGCATCGTTAAGCGGGTTGCCACTTAGCTTGTAAAAATACCAGCCCGCAGCAGGGTCGTTGGTTTTTGAAAAACCAAGGATCACCTTTGAATTATTAGGTACAAGGTCGCAAATCTGGGTATAAAAAATAAACCTGTCGCTTACGTTGTCGTAAACCACTTTAGGGTCGCACATGTTATTAATAAGCGTTGCATCGCCTATAAGTGTGTAAAGGTCTTTGGTATAAGTGGCTGTGCCCGCAGTAGTATAGTAACTTACTTTGGAATTTACGAAAGCAACTATTTTGCCTCCGTTGCTTATAGCAATAGTATTATCGAGCGGGGTGCTGCCACCACCATTATTAATACCAATAAAGTTAGTATCTACAACCGGGGGTACGGTCGTCGTTTTGGCAGATGGGGTAGCTTCTCCCTGGCCTTGTGCCTGTCCCCTTAACCTTGCCTTAGCTGACTTTATCCTTTCCAGCAGTTCGTTGTCCTCGCTTTCATTTTCTGAAGCTTTAGATAGCGATGGCATCCAGTTAAGGTCATCACTTGCAGGGTTCCTGAAACCTATAAATTCGGCCTGGCCTGGTTCCAGTGCTGTTGGTAGGTATCTCCCTTCTATATTACCTTTTGCTTCAATTGCCGGCTTGCCGTACTGAGCGAAAGAATTGGTAGTGCTTACAGATAGGATTACCCCCAGAATACATAAATATTTCTTCACAATTAGGCCTTTTGGGCGCAATTTAATTTATTTGTAACACTTTAGCAATTAATTAGTTTCAATTGCACGGGAAGCGGGGTGTACAGGTACTATGTGCATGAAAAGCAATATGTAAAATATGTAAACGAACAGCCCAAACTGCCCTTCAAGAAACGGCTCTATCATCAGTTGTACCAGCAACGCCAGCCAAACTATAAAGAAAAAGAAGCTTTCCCTGTTGCGCCCCAGCCGCCACAATGGCAGGAGTACCCAGGCAGCAAAAAGCAACATAGCAGGTATGCCGCAGCCCAGCCCTACGGTAAGGAACTGGTTGTGGGGTATGAGCCGGTTACGAGGGTCCTGCACTTCAGGCCGCCACTTGTCATAACCCTTGCCCATTTCGGTGAGCATATCGCCCACCCCTGTGCCTATGAGGGGGTGTTCCTTTATCAGCTTCATTGAAATATCGTAAGATATGAGCCTGGATATATCGCCCAGGTTGGCCGACCTGCCCCCATATCTGAATACATAGTAAGTATAAACAATATGCACCTTGCGCTCGTGCAGCGTGGGTACATATTTAATGGCCAGTGCCAGCCCCACGGGCAACCCTAAAATAGCAATAAGCCCATAAATACTCCGTTTAGCCAGCACCGTATAAATACCCCACCCAAACAAGCATATGTAGAGCGATATTAAGCCGCTTTTAGATGCCAGTACATGGTTGTAAGCGATAAGGCTTATGGCAATAACCGCAATGGCCACCTTAACCGCACGGCCGGCCAGCTTAGGCCATAAATAGATGCACCAAACAACGAAAAGGGAATTGGTAATGCTAAAGCAGATGTAGTCGTTATAAACCG
>CANBTK010000434.1 GCA_947372365.1 Flavipsychrobacter stenotrophus
TATTGCTAGTTAATACATAAAGGCTCACAATTGGATCGTAGAAGTTAACTAGTATAACTCCTGCATCAAATATACCGCTGGCACCAACCCTGCCGCCAGTTTTCAGGCTCGCAGCCCTACCCTGCTATTCGCCCTACTGTAACACCTATCCAGGGCTTCCGCCCAAAACCTATATTCATGCATGGCACAAAAAAAGCGGGCAGGGAAAACCCCGCCCGCATGATATTAACTGCCTTAATCAAACGCTATTTTAAGATCACTAATTTTTGAGTCTGAGCTTTTTGGCCACCTGAAATAGTTACAAAATAGATACCTGATGCCAGGCCTGATGCATCAACGTTAATTGATTGCTGGCCGGTTTGCAGCGCTACTGTTTTGTATATCATGGTTTTGCCTGCTATATCACAAACCTTAAGGCCATAAGAACCTTCCGCTTCTATGCTGATAACTGCATTGAAAGAATTATTAGCAGGATTAGGGTATAACGTAAAGGCTTCGTTAGCTGCTGGTGCTGTAACAGTAGGTACCGATTGCGGCCAGCCTATGGTATTAAGCGTCTGGTTGGTATATATTGGCTTGTTGTAATCAAAATAAATAGCCGCACGGTTCTTTATCTGAGTACCTATGGCAAGGCCATGGCGGGTTTTGATGGTATAGGTAAACATGCCATTACTCTTGAGGTCATTAAATACCTGAGGGTCAAGGTTGATGTTATTGAAAGTGAATGTAGCCACGCCGCCTTCGCTAACCGTTACCTGGCAATTGTGCGACTGGTAAACCGGGCGCAATGTGCTCCAGTCAAGGTGCGCATCCAGCGTATCAATAACCACTATGTTCTGAGCATACCATGAACCCGTATTCTGGAAGTGTACCATGTATTCCAGCGTAGAATCTTTGTAAGTTATGGTGCCTGCAGCGCCATAACCTTTAGGCGATACTTCTTTAAAATTAGGGTCATAAGAGGCTACAACTACAGTACTGAAATAGTTCACGTTATTCCATGGCGAATAGTCAGTAAGCCAGTTGGTGATAGGGCTGGTGTAAGCCATTGTGTCCTTAAACAAAACGCTGGTGCCCAGTGGTATGTTGGTAGGTACGCCATAGCTCATAAAGTACTGCCTTGATGTGCCCGCGCCCATAGAAGGGAAGGTGCCTGCGGTGTTATACCAATAGCTACCGCCTGAATTAAACACGCCCGTAGGCACTATGGTAGGCGAGAATAACTGGCCATCGGCTTTATAGCCACCCAGTATAGCGCTTTCCGTTTGGGTGCCTTCATTGGTCACAACAGATGTCTGGTAATAAGTATTGCCGGGTATAGCATGATTATAATCCCATGTGCTGATGTGGATATCATGTATAGGGTTAACAGTATCGGCAAAGTTCACCGGATGTACGCAGCCAGATGCTGCAACTACCGAAACACTTACACTTGCTGGCTGGCAGGTAGCCAGCGGGTAATAGCCCAGTACATTCTGCGAAACCGTATAAGTGCCTGTTGGTACTTTAAAAGAGTAGTTGCCGCCGGTATCGCTGTAAGCGTAGCCATAACCGCTGCAATGCAGCGCTATGTTATGTATGCCCGGTTCGCCGGCATCCTGTGTGCAATTGCCATTAGCATCAAAATATACTTTACCAGCTATAGTGCAGTAGCAGAAATCGGTGGTGTGGTTATAACCTAGCGTAACGGTATCCCAGGCGGTGCAGCCTGCTGCATCGGTAACATAAACCCAGTACAGGCCCTGAGGCAGGCCGCTGACAGTTGCGCCGGTGGCACCAGTATTCCAGTGGTAGGTATAAGCTGCTGTGCCGCCCGATGCACTGGCAGTAATGCTGCCATCGCTGGTGTAAAGGCAAGATGCAATAGACCTTGCAAAAGAAATATGCACTGGCGAAAATACCGGGATTTCCTTGGTGCGGGTTACATGGCAGCCATTGTGGTCGGTAATAGTAAATGTGTACCAGCCAGCAACAACGCCTGATATAGAGGAGGAAGTGCTGCCCGTGCTCCAGGAATAAGTGTAAGGGCTTGTGCCGCCAGATGGGCTTAAAGACATGCCGCCGGTAGCCGACGTGCAGGTGGCAGGTGTTATAGAATAGCCCGGGTTAACAACTGCCACAGGCGGAATATACACTGTGCCTGTTTGTACACAGCCCACATTGTCAGTTACTTTAAACGAATAGTAGCCTTCAAGCAGGCCACTGGCAGTAACGCCGGTTTGCGGTGGGCTGGTGAACCATTGCACCGTATAAGGAGTGGTGCCGCCTGATATTGTTAATGTGGCTGTGCCTGTAGGCGCAGTACACGAACTTGGGGTGGTAGTATAGCTAACATATATAGGGGTAGATGGGGAAAGGTATGCGTAGCCTGTGCCTATGCAGCCGTGGTTATCGGTTGCAGTAACGCTAAGCGAACTGGCACCCAAGCCTGTGAGCGACTGGGTTGTAGCCCCATTGCTCCAATGATAGGTATAAGGCGATGTGCCACCAGAGCCAAACGCTATTACCGCACCATTGGTATCAAGGCAGGTAGGGGGCGTAATAGTTGTATTGACGGTTATGGTTGGGGACTGAGGTACATATACATAGCTGGAATCGTAACGGCAGCCCGCCGCATCAATGATATTAACGTAATAATAGCCTGTTACCAGCCCGGTATTAGTTGCAGAAGTAGCGCCATTAGACCACAGGTAATAGTACGGCGATGTGCCGCCTGTTATGCCTGCAACCGAAGCAGTGCCGTTGGTACAGCTGGCCGTAGTACTGCCTAATGTGAAAGTAAACGGCGGCGTAAAACCTATGTAAGTGCTGGAGTCATTAACGTACCGGGAGTCCAGGAAACAACCTGCACCATCGGTAGCGACAAGGTAATAAAACCCTGCGGTAGTTGTAGAGAGCGGGTTAGATGTACTTACCAATGTGCCGGCAGCATCATACCATTTATAGGTATAAGACCCTGCACCTCCACTTACAGCAGCTACAATAGTGCTGGGTGTAGGGCAGGTTGCCGAGGTAGATGTAAAATGCATGGTTAATGGGCCGGTAGAAAAGCTTGTGTATGCCGAAGCCGTAAAAGTAGAATCGTAAACGTAAACAGTAACATCGCCACCAGGCCAGGCAAATAATGTGTCGGTTGTGGATGTAGCTAGCGTATGGACGGTATAAGGAACCATGCCTGATGCGCCATAAGAATAGTAAAAGGTCAGCGGGGGTGTAAACCCGGTAGTGCTTACCGCCAGTACGCCATTAGCGGTGCATGGTGCGGTAACAAGGGTCGTGGTTGCCGTCTGGGCAAACGAAGGTGATAGGCCTGCGAGCAGCAGGAGGAGGGGCAATAGCAATTTTTTCATAAAATGGAGTTTATTAGTTCAATTTATCAGACGCCTATTTTTATAAAAACGTTTGCTTTATTATACAATATTTTTTATATCGTATTGTTGATTAGCTAAACCCATCAGTTTAAAGCTGCCGGA
>CANBTK010000435.1 GCA_947372365.1 Flavipsychrobacter stenotrophus
CCTAACAAGCCCAATAAAATCGCTCACTACCGCCACTCCCCAACCCACTCAAGCCGCCAACGGTATTTCACAAATGTTAAATGGCGAAAAAATATTTGACAATTACGAAAGTTGTCGTACATTTGATTACGAACGCATTCGTAGATGAGCAAACAACCAACAATAAAGGCTACAGAAGCTGAACTGGAAATACTGAATATCCTTTGGGCGCAGGGGCCGGCAACAGTAAAGGACGTACACGAAAAACTGTCATTGACCAAAGATGCGGGTTACACTACTACGCTTAAGCTGATGCAGATCATGCTGGAAAAGCAATTGGTGAGCAGGGATGCGTCAAGCAAAAAACATGTTTACACTGCCATAGTAAACCAGGAGCAGGCGCAGGGGCAAATGGTGCAGCGGATGATTGAAACCATGTTCAATGGGTCGGCTATGCAACTGGTGATGCAGGCACTCGGCAACCACAAAGCCAGCGATACAGAATTAGATTTAATAAGGGAATACCTGAATAAGAAAACTAAAAAATAAAGGCCAGTTTTTAACGCAAACCAATTTACTCATTTTCAAATATTATTGCCAATGGCTATCTGGATTCAATCATTATCGTGGGCCCTTATCTATGCACTGGGGCAAGGCTTACTGGTTTATGCAGCGCTATGGCTGGCCCTTAAAACCATGCCATCAATGCCTGCAAACGCCAAATACCATTTATCGCTTTCGGCGCTTGCAATCCTTTTGGTGTGGTTTGTAGCAACATGGTCGCAACAATACCATTTATTGGCCCTCGCCGATGCCCGGTTAAGCGCCTCAGGCGCACAAAATATCACTGCTACCTACGAGCAATTACAATCCATGCGGTTAATGCCGGCCCGCGGCAACTATCAGTCAGCCCTCGCCTTCATAAGGCCACTTTCACCATGGCTTGCTACCTTCTATTTTGCCGGGCTGTTGCTTATGCTGGTAAGGCTTTCAGCTGGTATGCAGCAACTATTTTCCCTTAAAAAAAGTGGCGCTTCGCAGCCCGGGGCAGTGCTTACGGGCATGCTCTCTACATTAAAAAACAAGCTACATTATACTGGCCCGGTACAATTACTCATCTCAGCAAAAGCACACGCGCCCATGGTTATTGGCTTTCTGAAGCCTGTAATACTGATGCCCGCAGCCGCTATTGCCCAACTCAATACTGAACAACTGGAAACAATTTTATTGCATGAACTGGCCCACATAAAAAGGAACGACTACTTGGCCAATATCCTGCAAAGCGTTGTTGAAACCATCCTCTTTTTTAACCCTTTTACCTGGCTGATATCGGCCATTACCCGCCGGGAAAGGGAACATTGCTGCGATGACCTGGTGCTTGCGCACACCAGCGAACCGCTTTTTTATGCCACTGCACTTGCAACATTAGCTACAAACCCGGCAGCCCACCCCGCCCTTGCGGTTGCAGCCACCGGGCAACCCAATTATTTATTTAACCGTATTAAACGAATTATGGAAATGAGAAAGAATCCATTTAGCTACAGCAGGATGGCAGCGGCCATCCTTATTATCACTGCCATCACAGGCTCCATAGCCATGATGAGCCCGGCTTTTGCACAACCGAAAAAGAATAAGGCCGATGCTGCAACTGCCACCCAGCCAAAGCCCGTTATGCAAAATGAAACCAGCCCCGAAGCACAGGAAGGCGGCCTGCTGGTGAAGCGGTTGGCTGAAGCGAACCTTGTTGACGAAACAAAAGGGTTCACTGTGGTTAAGGAACAAAACAAGCTCATCATTAATGGGCAGGAGCAGCCTGATGCTATCGCGGCCAAGTACATGGCAGGCCTAAAACAAGGGCAACTGCGCATAGAGGTGTACCCTTTTATGGAAAGGATAATCAAACACCCTCAATCGAGCATTTTACAAATCATTGCCCCTGTTAATTTTTCATCGCCATGCGTAGATTATAAAGCTAAAAAGCCGGGCTGTTAACCCCAAGCCCGGGGCAGCATGGCTATTCAACATTCCTGCCCCCGGGATTTAATTACCCCTATTTTGTATAAAACAGTTTGCCAGAAGGTATTCATTCCTTTGACCTGGAAAGCCGGAATACATACTACAGCCTTTGCGCATGGCTATAGCATGTATTCCGGCTTTATATTTAGGCATAAGCGTTATTGCTGGTACAGCCCCACGCTATATTCAACGGGCATCTTTACCCTGGATATTTTGCTTGCGCCAACACCCCTTACCCTGCTTTTCACCAATTCCCACCCCTCAGCAACAGGCTTACCACTTTATACCCACCATGTAAGCGTTACACCCCAAATACTTCAAAACCTGCCCTGCCAAGGGGTTTTACGTGCGCCAACCAAGGGCAGCAGCGGCCTTGCCGGTATGCTGGTGGTGCCTAGTTACTAAGAAAATATTTAATAAAAAATGCGGGAAATACTCATTTTACAACCCATACACACTGCTACATTTGCTTATATTAAAATAGAATTGTAATAAAAAATATTAAGCTACAAAAATTACAACCATAAAAACACTTTGTATTGTAATTGAACCAGCATAATGTAACAACGTCCTTACCCCTGCCCTACGTTACCTACTGCTAAAATTACCCCTGCTAAAGGCAGGTAGTTATTTCATTATTATGGCTATAAGTACCCACACACCAACAACAGCATTTTTATAACACACTATAATCTATTGCAACAATGAAAAAAACAAGCATCATTTTAAGCTTTATTATTTTAAGCTTATGTACCGCACAGGCCCAGAAAGCGCCTAAGTTTACGCCAACGGCTAAACCTGCCAGCCCTTACACCATAAGTGCTTACTATTACGTAAGGGATAGCTCACACCTCAACTTTAACAGCAAGGCCGATTCTATCGATGCACATGCGGGCCTGCTTGGGTTTTGGCCCAACCTTATCGTAAAAACTGCAAGTGGCTCTACAGCCTGGAATATGGAATCGTTCTCTTTCCTTAATTCAAAAGATTCTAAAAACGCACCATTCACAGTAAACCCCAGCCTTTGGCGCGAGTCGAAACTGAATTATATCCCGGGCATCTTCAGGGTAGCCGACGGGCTTTACCAGGCAAGGGGCTTCGGGCTCGCCAACATGACCTTTGTTAAGGGTAATACCGGCTGGATAGTTATAGACCCACTGGAAGCTGGCGAATCGGCACTTGCAGCATTCGATTCGCTGGTAAGCACACTAAAAGCGAAAAAACTTGACCCAGCCACTAGCATATCGGCAATTATATATACCCATAGCCACGTGGACCACTATGGTGGCATACTGGGCGTACTGGGCCTGCTGAAGGACAAAAAACAGATATACGGGCCGTCAGGCTTCCTTGACCACGCCATAAGCGAAAATACCATTGCGGGCAACGCTATGGGGCGCCGTGCCACCTATATGTATGGCTCTTTATTGCCTGCCGATACGGTGCGCATGGTTGATGCCGGCCTGGGCGTAGCCTT
>CANBTK010000436.1 GCA_947372365.1 Flavipsychrobacter stenotrophus
GCGCATATAGCACAGGGCAGTTATGCCGAAGCGCTCAGGCTGCTGCGCAATACCGACAATGATTTGTTCCCGGCAGTAAAAGATTTGTTCAACCAGGTCTTTACCAAAAACGGGCTGGGCATTACCAAATTTGCCGACGAATGGTCGAAGGCGGGCAGGGAGCAGCAAAAGAATTTTCTGCACTATATAATACAGTTGCTGGAGCAAGCCATAAGGGCAATGTACACGCCTGATATGCCACTGGCCCTGCCAGATGCCGAAGCCGATTTTGTGCGTAAGCTGGCCAGCAGGGTTTCATTTGCAACCATTACCGCACTGATAGAGGCGCTGAACAATACTATATTTTACATAGAGCGCAACGCGCATTCTAAAACCCAGCTACATGCGCTGGCCATAAGGATGCAGTATATTGTGCAGAACCGCGAAATACCCGTTTAGGCGGCAAGGCATGGCAATAGCCATTAAAATAGTTTAACACGGGCCCCGGTGGCCCACCAATATAAACATGAATGATGCACACGTACTTTAAAGCAACTTACAAACAAGCTACATATATGCTGCAGGCTATGGTAGCTATAGTAGCCCTTTGCGTACTGTGCCCCGGCACATTGGCTGCGCACCCGGCACCAGTAGATACGGCTTTCAAAACCAGCACCGACAGCAAGGAGCTGGGCGAAAAAATGCAAAAATCATGGAGCGCCTTTGCGCAGGCAGTAAAAAACAATAACCTGCCAGCAGTAAAAGCCATGGCTACCGAATGTATTTATTGCAACTACTGCCTGTATAATACCGACAAGGAAAATCAGGTTTTTGTTGATTCCATGAAGAAAAACCCCGATGGCTGGACCGCTAAAATAACCAGCCAGTTACAGTACCTGCCGGTTGATAAGTTTATGAAGGAGGATTTTGCTGATATTTTCGCTGCTGAAACCAAAGCGAAAATGGCGGATAAAGCCGCTCTTTCTTTCCACAACGGTAACGCTAACAGAAAAACTTATAATAAGCTGTGCATTTCATCGCGCATTATTTCGTCCAACCCCAATTTTGTGGAAGTTGTCATCAACAACCCATCATCCAAGCCCGGCCTCAACCGGACGTTTACCTTCATAGAAACTAAGGACGGCTATAAGTTCTGCGGCTTTTCGATTGTGCCTTAATCAATGGTGACCTTGCGGGGACTAAATTTTAGGCTGATTTTGCGATTGCGATGATATTGTCTGAACTGTGATTTTAGGGTGATTTTTGTGATGGGCATGATTTTTTTCGTCACTGGCGCCGGTTTGGGGTGTTGATTTGTGTGTGGTAACCGGTGCCTACTTAGTGTCGCTGGCGGCGGTTTGGGGTGCAGGCTTGTGTGTGGCAACCGGTGCCTACTCAAATTTCACGGTTTGCAACCGTCAGAAAGCTCTCGGGCCTAAGCACCCGCTTCCGCCCAGTTCCACCGCTGTAAGCTGCCCCGCCACTCTCATCATTCATAACTGCTGGTGGCTACTTTAACACTATCATATACTGGCGCACTCCATTTTGTAACCCATACCATCTAATTTTGCACCCTGATTAACCATGCCATTAACCATTCATAATTAACCTTTCATAGTTGAGCAGTTTCCATCTCAGGCCGTATAAACACATCAGTACCTTTATCCAGAACGAAAGTTTTGAGCCAATGGTGAGCTGGGGCATACGTATGGCCGTATCTGGTACTGCACCCATCATATGGGGGCTGGCTACGCACCGGCTGGACGATGCTGTATGGATAGCCCTTACTGCGGAAGGCATTAGCTGGGTGGAGATGAAAGGCTCTTTTAACTGGCGGGTACGAACTCTTTTTATCGGGGCACTGCTGGCGCTTTTCTGGGGTGCACTGGGTACTGTAACCGGCTACAATATATGGATAAGCCTGGCGTGTATGTTTGTGGCAGGGTTCGTGTCCTCGCTGCTCAAAAACCTGGGCGACCGGGCCAGCGGGCTGGCGATTTGTGTTTACCTCCTTTTTATTATCTGCAATGCCTTTCCCGATGTGGATATTGCCGATGTGGGCCACCGCATTGGGCTAATGGCTGCCGGGGCGGGCTGGGCCAGCATTGTTGGGCTTTCGGCATCGTTGCTCATGCCCGTGCAGCAGCCCTTCCGCCGGCAGATAGCCATTATCTGGAGGTCAATAGCCGCACTGGTGCATACTATAAGCCGCAGCGCAGTTGACCGAAAGGAAAAGGAAAACATCTATCTGAAGGAGAAAGAGGTGCGCACCGCCATTGACAGTTCGTTTGAGTTTTACGGCCGCATGGCGCACCAGGCCAGCCAAAAAGACAACCGCCAGTACCAATTGCTGTTGCTGCGCAAAAACGCTGCACTGGCTGCGGTAAATGTAATAGCTATTGCCGACGAGATGGAGCATATACAGGTGCGGAACCTGGATGAAGCATTGCGTGTAAAGGCAGCAACACTGTTCAGTGCACTTGAAGAAGCGGTAAGCCGCATATCGGTTTTCGTACTCACCCTGAAATCGGAGGAAAAATTACTGGCTACCACCCAAATTAACAGGATAAAGAAAATAACCCTGCTCATAAGAGAATACCCGCTTGAAGAAGGCCATAAACAAACCATAGCCATTAACCGCATACTGCACCTTACTGGCAGGACAGTAAAACTGCTGGAAAATGCCCTGTTGCGTATGGAGCAGATGGGCGAAGATGTACCCGTTTTCAGGTCTTACTCGCTCATGAAAACGCTTTTTGTGCTCAGGCCGCGCAAAATAATCAGCAATATCAAAACCCTGTCCAACTTTAACTCATTAACGTTCCGCTTTGCGCTGCGCTCGGCAATAGCGGCCACAATAGCCCTTTTCATTGCCAAATGGTTCCATATTAACCATGGTTACTGGCTGCCCTTCAGCCTTATGATAGTGATACAGCCTTACTATGGCGCAACCCTTAAAAAGGCCCGCGACAGGATAGTAGGCACTATATTAGGTGGCCTGGCTGGCGGCCTGTTCTCCCTGCTGCCTACAGGGCTGCACCTTAAAGAAGCCATGTTGTTTATGTCATTTATACTCATGGTATATTATGTGCGGAAAAACTACGCCATAGCGGCCTTTATAGTTACGCTCAACCTGGTGCTGTTGTTTAATATAGATTCCAGCTACGATGTTAAGCTGTTGGGTATAAGGGCCTTGTGTACTATTGGCGGGTCGCTGCTGGCAGTAGTTTCGGGCTTTGTTTTGCTGCCCGCCTGGGATAAGAAATGGCTGCCTACCCACCTTGCCAGCTCAGTAGCCGCCAATTACAGCTACTTCATCAACACTTTTTATACCGAACTCACTAACTGGACCCGCAATAAAAGGCAGGTAGAGTCGAAAAACAGCGACGTATTTGATTCGTTTAACCGATACATGGAAGAACCGGGCAAGGAAAAAATTGAGGCTTATTATGATATTATAACCTGCAATGTGCGTATTACCCGCGACCTGA
>CANBTK010000437.1 GCA_947372365.1 Flavipsychrobacter stenotrophus
CCTTCCCGGGTGCCTTCCGCAATAATTTTTATGTGTACAGTATTGCCCGATAGCAGTTCCGCTTCTTCTATTTTGGGCGCATTTTCGGCATCTGCAATCACTATTTTCGGCATGAGCTTGCCAAAGCGGTAAACTATATCGTGTACGCCCAGTATAGTGGCCGCGGGTATCATGCGCAGCCCTCCTTTTATGGTCGCTAATATGGTAAGCCAGTTGATGGGCTGCAGCCCCATTTGGGTAAGGAGCACATCGTCTTGTTCAGCCCCCTTGCCCCTCAGGAAATTCAGCAATTGGTTAGATAGCCTGCTTATTTCCTTGAATGAATAAGGGTGGGTTTCTGTGCCATTTGTCCAGAGCAGAGCAGTGGCATCGGGTGTATCGTTTACATGTATGCCTTCAAAAATTTCCCTTGCCCAGTTAAATTTTTCAGGCCGTGGTACATCAAGGCTGGCAAGGGTTTCGAAATCTTTGTTGGCTATTAAGGTGCGTATCTCCCTGAACAATTTTTCCATGCCTAAAGTTAAGGATAGGCTAGTATAAATGGCCCTTTAACGGCATGATTATTATCATACACTCAAATACTGTAAATCACCTGCTGGCCCGGTCTTTCATGTCCAGGTTGCTGTCGAAGGGGCTTTTGGTAAATGGGTACACCAGTTGTTTCAGGTAGCCCTTGGGGTAGCTAGCTTCATGCAGGCCCGTGCCTTCAGGCCATTCATTGCCCGGCAGGTAGTAAGTGCCGAACAGCCTGTCAATAAACGGGAATATGGTGGCAAAGTTTTTGCCGTAATACTTAGGGTCTTCGCAATGGTGCCAGTGGTGGTATTGGGGCGTGGCAATAATATATTTCAGCACGCCAAAGTTGATGCGGGTATTGGCATGTATAAGCACCGCATGAATGGCCATAAATACCACGTAGGTGTTAAAGGTAATTTCGGAGAAGCCAAACACATAGAGCGGTATAAATGCCGCTGAGCGCGTAACAAAAATATCAACAAAGTGGGTGCGGGAACCTGCCAGCCAGTCCATGTTTACAGTGGAGTGGTGCACGGAATGGAAGCGCCACAGGTAGGTATGGCTGTGGAAAAAGCGGTGCGCCCAGTATTGGCAGAAATCGGTAACGAAAAATGCCATGAGCAGTTCCAGCGCAAAGGGCATGCTGCGCACCCATGCATGAAGCCCGCCAAGGCCCATCCAGCCAAAGAAAACGGTAGCAGGCTTTTGGGTAATAACGCCAAAGAACTGTATGAACAGGTGGCTGATAACAAAGTAAACAAGGTCGGTGCGCCATTCGTCATGAAACTTGCTCTGGTCTTTATTTTTGGGGAATGCCAGCTCAATAGGCACAAATATTACCGCCATCAGCAACAGGTCAAGCAAGAGCCAGTCAAGGCCCAGGTGCCAGCTTGTTTTTTCAACAGCGCGCCCCTGTACCGAAAAGCCGCCCAGCACTATACAAGCAGTATTGATAACAATAGCTGTTGCTGCCCACTTTTTCTGCCTGCTGAGCAAAAAACTAAGCAGCGCAAAAAAGAAAGAGGCTATAATAACCCCGGTAAGCAGTAGTTTCATAGACTCGCCTGTATATATATTCCTGAATTCGGGTGTAGTAAGCCATTCGGGGTACTTGAAGCAGACAACGCCAAGCAGGGCGAGTATAGCCAGGAATATGGAGCTGTAACCGCTTATTTTGCCTTCGCCTATTACAAAGCCTTCTGACATTGGTTTCATATTGTGGGACTTAGTTTGTCACAATATTATTTCTTTTAAATTGAATAGTGCAGAAAATTAACCGATAGCAGGCGTTGTAAAAATAAATTTGCCTATCTACTACATGGTAGGTACATTTGTGGCCTGCAATGTCAACGAGGAGCGAAATAATACGGATAGGCGATGAATTGATAAGGGATAAGGGCTACAATGCTTTTAGCTTTTACGATATTGCAAAGGCGCTTGGCATTAAGAACGCTTCCATACATTACCATTTCCCCACAAAAGTTGCGCTGGGCATAGCTGTACTTGACGAACAAATGGCAGCCCTTGAGGCCCTGATAGAAAAAGGGGTACAAAAAGAGCCGCTGGATAAACTCAAGGATTTCTTTTCAATCTACATCAAAATAGAAGCAGAGGGCAAGATATGCATTGTTGGCTCGCTTGCATCTGATTTGCACACACTGGATGTACTATTGGCGGCCAAACTAAAGGAGTTTGCTAACAGGACGCTGGAATGGGTTACGGATATAGTTAAAGAAGGCCACGAAAAGGGCGTTTTCAGGCTGTCATCCACCCCAAGGGATAAGGCATTAATGATAATAACGAATATGCTCGCATCGTTGCAGCTCACAAGGCTTACAGGCGGGCAAGATTTTAATACAATAAAAGACACCATCATAAAGGAACTAAAAGCATGAAAAGAGTAGTTGTAACCGGGCTGGGCGCATTGACCCCTATAGGCAATGATGTAAATGAGTTTTGGGATAATGCTGTTAAGGGCAAAAGCGGCGCAGCAAGAATTACTAAATTTGACCCCACCTTATTCAAGAGCCAGTTTGCCTGCGAACTAAAAGGTTTTACGCCGGAAAAATACCTGGACCGTAACGAAATAAAACGTAGCGACCCTTTTACGCAATATGCCATTTATGCCGCCAGTGCGGCGCTGGAAGACAGCGGGCTGGATGTTGCATCAATGGACCCGTTTGATATAGGGGTTATATGGGGCTCAGGCCAGGGCGGCATGGCTACCTTCGAAGAAGAAGTAAAGGCTTATGTGCTGGGCAATGGTACGCCCAGGTTCAGCCCGTTCTTTGTGCCAAGGCTTATTACCAATATGGCTTCGGGCATGATATCTATGAAGTTTGGCCTTATGGGCATTAACTATACCGCTGTATCGGCATGTGCTACGTCTAACACAGCCCTGATGGATGCCTTCAACTACATTCGCTTGGGCAAGGCAAAAGTATTTGTAACAGGTGGGTCTGAGTCGCCGGTTACGCCAGCTTCCATTGGCGGATTTACATCCATGAAGGCCATGTCGCACCGCAATGATGACCCGGAAGCTGCATCAAGGCCATTTGATGTGGACCGCGATGGCTTTGTAATGGGCGAAGGCGCTGGGGCACTGATACTGGAAGAATACGAACATGCCAAAAAGCGCGGCGCACGCATTTATGCCGAGGTTGTAGGCGCATCAATGACGGCTGACGCTTACCACATGACGGCTACCCACCCCGAAGGCAAGGGTGCATCGAAAGCTATGCAACTGGCTATGGAAGAAGCGGGCATCAATGCCAGCGATGTGGACTACCTGAACACACATGCTACATCGACCCCCGTAGGCGATATAAGCGAAGTAAAAGCGATAGTGAATGTTTTTGGCGAATCGCCTGCCAACCTGGCTATAAGCGCTACCAAGTCAATGACGGGCCACCTGCTGGGCGCAGCCGGGGCTATAGAAGGCATACTGTGCAT
>CANBTK010000438.1 GCA_947372365.1 Flavipsychrobacter stenotrophus
AGGCTGCAATGGTTTCGATGAACCGAAACCATTTGTAGTGAGCCGCGAAGCGCCGATACCCAATAAAACCAGCCTTGTTTTAACGGCTTCCGCCCGTTCTTTCGATAGTTTTAAATTGGCTGCTTCAAGGCCTACATTATCAGTATGCCCGTCAATCTCCAGCCGCACCGTAGGGTTTTGTTTCAGCCAGTGGGCCAGTTGCGATATAAACTCAATGCTCTCGGGCTTTATGGTTGATGCCTTTAGCCCAAAGTGAATGGCATGCGTAATAAACTTGTTGTCGGTAAGTATTCCATTAAGGGCGTTATTCCCTGTGCCGGTGGCTATTTTAAAGTTCTTAATAATTACCGGCTTATAGGTGCGCAGCAGCACACTGCATATTTTGGGGGCGGGGCAAATACAGGCAGGCACAAAAAACATGCGGTACTCATCAATATAAAACTTAACCTCCTGCTTTTTATAAGACATAGCCAGGTGGTGCCATTTATTCACCCCATAGGTGCCGGGGTATTGCGAATTGAATGCCTTGTACACACCGTTAAAAAGCGAATTAAACTCGAACATCCCGGTTTCATTAAAAAATATACGGTGGAAGCCAGTGTTGTTGCCCTGGGCATCCTTATCATTCATGTTCAGTTCCAGCGAACTGCCTTCGGGCTTGCGGAAATCGAACTCAATGGCGAAAGTATCCTCCTTGGCCATATTATCGCCTATCATAGGCACCAGCCATGCGTTGCCATAGCCGCCTATGTAAAACTCGTGCTCCCCACTTGTGTCAGGCTGCACATAGAATTTACTTTTTGCGGTGCCGTCATAGCTGGTATGCTCAAAGGGCTTTATCTCCCATTTATGCGGGAACATATTTACTGAATCGCCCCTAAAATCATCTTCGAATAAAATATGCTTGCCGGGTACGTAGTCGAACGTATCGCTTACAGTTTGCACAAACCACTGGGCATAGCCATGCCCTATGCTACAGCACAAGCACATTAATAAACCTATAGCCAGCCTAAACGCCTTATTCATTGTAGTTTATACCTATTTACTCCACAATAAAAATACTACTTTTATTCTACGTTTGTTAGTTGCAGGCCTATGTAGCAGCCCAGCCAGCAACTGGCACAATTTTCATTATGCTGAAATACCTGTTATATTTTGCTTTTTTGTTTTCCGCCGCCAAAGGGCGGGCGCAGGGAATTTATGCGTTAGGCATAGCCCAGGATGGCGGCTTCCCGCATATGGGCTGCACCAAAAAATGCTGTACCGCCGCCTGGGGCGATGATGCACTTAAAAAGTTTGTTGTTTCGCTGGCTGTGGTAGATACCGCCGAAAAAAAATGGTGGCTGGTAGAAGCCACACCCGATATAAAAAGCCAGTTGCATTACTTTCAGCAACTTACAAAAGGGCAATACCCATACCTGCCTGAGGGCATTTTCGTTACGCATGCGCACATAGGGCATTATACAGGGCTCATGCAACTGGGGCGCGAGGTAATGGGCACTCAAAACATAAAGATTTACGCCATGCCCAAAATGCAACAATACCTGGAAACCAATGGCCCATGGAGCCAGTTGGTTGGGCTGCACAATATCAAACTAATGCACATTGGCGCCGATAGCGCCCTGGCACTCACGCCGCGCATTAGCTTCACCCCCCTGCTGGTGCCCCACCGCGATGAATATTCCGAAACTGTAGGCTTCAAAATAAAAACCGGAAGCCGCACTACCCTCTTCATCCCTGATATTGATAAATGGGGCAAATGGCAGCACAGCATTATTGACGAGGTTAAGGGCGTAGATGTAGCCCTGCTCGATGGCACTTTCTTCGGTAACACCGAACTGCCCGGCAGGGACATGAGCGAAGTGCCGCACCCCTTTGTAGAAGAAACGATGCAGCTATTTGCAAATGAAAGCCCGGCCACCAAAGCCAAAGTGTGCTTTATACACTTTAATCACACCAACCCATTGCTGCTGGATAAGGAAAAACAGCTGCAGCTTACTAAAGCCGGCTTCAATTTTGCAAAACAGGGGCAAAAATGGTGAGGCTGGCAGCCAATGTTAGCTTTCCCTATTTTCATACGATTTAACTAACCACCAACCCTATTTCTGCATAATTTTGCATTTTATTATTCCTCAATCCATTTCTTATGGGCATTATCATCTTAGGCATCCTCGTATTTATTGTTGGGATGTTCATTGCAAAAGTCAATTACAAATTTGAATTCCTTGTAAAACCAATAAAGGCAGTAGGCGCAATAGTGGCTATTATTGGTCTGCTCACCGCTTCCGTGGTACAGATTGATGCGGGAAGCGTTGGCATACAAAAATTATTCGGGCAAGTGCAGAATGATGTGCTGAACAGTGGCCTGCACTTTATAAACCCGCTTATGGACGTTATACCAGTTGATACCCGTACCCAGAATTATACTATGAGCGGCGTACATGGCGAAGGCGACGTAAAGGGCGACGATGCCATAAGGGTACTGAGCGCCGACGGGCTTGAAGTGACTATTGACCTCACTGTGCTTTACCGCCTTATACCTGCCGATGCCCCCAATATGTTGCGCCAGACAGGCCTTGACTACAAAGACAAAATTGTGCGCCCTATATCCCGCACCAAAATAAGGGACAATGCTGTTTATTATGATGCAGTATCGTTATACTCGTCAAAGAGGGATGAATTCCAGGCGCGTATTTATAAGGCGATAGAGGACGATTTTAAAAAGCGCGGGCTGCTGCTTGAAAACCTGTTGGTACGCAATATTACCCTACCTACATCGGTAAAGAACGCCATAGAAACCAAAATAAATGCCGAGCAGGAAGCACAGAAAATGCAGTTCGTTTTGCAGAAAGAACGCCAGGAAGCCGACCGTAAACGCGTAGAAGCCCAGGGCATAGCCGACTACCAGAAAATAATAAGCGAAAGCCTTACCGACAAACAACTACAGTACGAGCAGATAAAAACCATGAAAGAACTGGCTCAATCCACCAACTCAAAAATTATAGTCATGGGCAAGGGCAATACGCCTATGATACTGGATGCGAAGTAACCTCCGCCATTAAACACCTTTTACTTTTCAAATATTCAAAACACCCTCCTTAAAAAAGGGTGTTTTTCACGTTAGTGCCTGATTAACAATACAATAATTTCGTTGAAAGATTATGAAGTACCCTCAAGAAATATTATTTTTGATCTAAATATTTTTATAAATTATAACCGGAAAGCCGAAAACGGATTTAGAGTAGGCACAAAAAAACACACAATGGGAAACTTAAACATTAAAGTAACATTTATCGGCGGCTCAGCAGGCTGGATCCGTTTTAAAATTTTCAGTGCTACTTCTGATCCTGTAATTGTAACATTCAGTGCCGACGGGGAGCAAACTGTTGCACTAGCTGCTGGAATGCATTTAATATCCGTGACAGGAGTCAATACGCCGGGTGGCATACAAGTTGAAATG